>JAPLSF010000201.1 GCA_026398785.1 Pseudomonadota bacterium
CTTCGGCCGGCATGGCGCTGATGAAGAAAGACATGGGCGGCGCGGCGTGCACCCTGGCCCTCGCGCAACTCGTCATGCAGTCACGTGTGCCCGTGCGGTTGCGAGTCCTGATTCCGGCCGTCGAGAACGCGATCGCTGGTAATGCGTATCGTCCAGGCGACGTGATCCGCACGCGCAAGGGCGTGACGGTCGAGATCGGCAACACGGATGCCGAAGGCCGGCTGGTGCTGTGCGATGCCATCGCGCTTGCGGACGAAGAACGGCCCGACCTGCTGGTGGACCTGGCGACGCTTACTGGCGCGGCACGCGTGGCGCTCGGCCCCGAGTTGCCGGCGGTGTTCGGAACGCGCCAGGAGACCGTCGACGCACTGCTGCGGGCCGGCGGGCGAGTGGCGGATCCGCTGTGGCAGCTGCCGCTCTGGAGCGGCTACGACGACGACATCGCGAGCAAGGTCGCGGACGTCAACAACGCGTCAGCCTCGGCGTTTGCAGGCGCGATCATCGGGGCACTGTACCTCAGGCGTTTCGTCACGAACGCCCAGGACTGGGTGCACGTCGACCTGTTCGCGTGGAACCCGAAGGAGCGGCCCGGCCGTCCGGTCGGGGCGGAGGCGCATGCCGTGCGCGCGCTGCACGCGATGATCGTCGAACGCTATGCGTAAACAGGGCAGGCTGCACCAGGCAGGTCGGTTCAGTGGCTCGTCCGGAGCGCGTGTCTGCCTTTCCAAGCGCAGGACGAGCCGCTGAAGCGACCTGCAACGTGATCGACCTGAGTTACGAGCGGCGCGCCTGGACGTTGATCTACCTTTGCCTCGGGCTGGTTGAAGGCGGGACGGCGGCGGTGATGGTCCGGTCGCTGTTCGGCGACCAGGCTCCCGCGCTCGCGGTGGATCTGGTCGTCGCCATCGTGAGCGCGGCACCGGCCTGGGCCAACCTGGCGAGCATGGCGTATGCGAGGCGCGCGCAGGGCCAGCGCAAGGTCTCGTTCCTGTTTCCGCTGTTGCTCGCAATGACGGCGTGCGTGGGTGCGCTGGCGTTCGTACCGACGAGCGGCGCAGGGCTGCTGCTGTTTCTCGCACTGTACGCTGCAGCGCGCCTGCTCTGGGCCGGCGTCGAAACCGTGCGCTCCGTGCTCTGGAGCGTGAACTACCCGTCGCGGCTGCGCGCGCGGATCACCGGGCGCATCACGATCAACACCTCGATCGCGCTCGCGATCACCGGGCTCGGTATCGGCTGGCTGCTCGGGCACGAGGGTCCGTGGTGGCGCATCGCGATTGCCATGGGCTCAGCCTGCGGCGTGGCGGGAGCGTTTGCCTTCCGGCAGTTCAAGGTTCGGCGCGAAGAAGAATTGCTCGAAGCCGAGCGCGCACGGCTGGTGGCAGGCGCCTCCTTCGGCTTCGGTGGCATGCGGGCGTTGCTCAGGCGCGACGAGGCGTTTCGGCGCTACCAGTATGCGATGTCGATGTTCGGCGCGGGATTGCTCTCGCTCACGCCGCTGATGGTGATCTGCCTGAGTGACGTGCTGCAGTTGCCGGCCTTGTGGCAGGTGCTCGTCACGACCGCCATCCCCGTCATGGTGGTGCCGTTCGCGATCCAGCCGTGGGCGCGATATCTGGATCTGCACCGCGTGCTGGCGTTCCGCTCCGTGCACGGCAAGTTCACGGTGGCCGCGGTCGTGCTGTTGGTCACGGCAGTGCTGCTGCACATGCCGCTGCTGCTGGCGCCGGGCGCCGTACTGCTTGGGGTGAGTTCAGCGGCTGGCAGCCTCGGCTGGACGCTGGGCCACAACGACTTCGCCCCGCGTGGCGAGGAGACGCGCTACATGGCCCTGCACGTGACGCTCACCGGCATGCGAGGGCTGGTCGCGCCACCACTCACGATCGCGCTGTATCACCTGCTCGGCAGCCTGCACGCTGGACTCGGTCCGGCGGCGCTGCTGTTGCCCATGCTCTTCGTCATGAGCGGGGCCTATCGCTTTCACGTCATGCATCGCCTGCAGGTGGCCGTAAACGTCGCGTGACCGCGGCACCCGCAGGCCGCACAATTGCCCGTTGCAATTCTTACGCCCGGAGCCCGTTCGATGAGCCGCAGCAAAGTGGATCCCCGCCCGTATTCCAAGCTCGTGTTCGACGGCGTCAAGCAGACGCCCAGCCGGGCGATGCTGCGCGCGGTTGGCTACGACGACCGCGATTTCAAGAAGCCGCAGGTCGGCATCGCCTCGACGTGGAGCAACCTCACGCCCTGCAACATGCACATCGACAAGCTGGCCGAGGCGGCAGCGAAGGGGGCGAATGCGGCGGGAGGCAAGAGCACCACGTTCGGCACCATCACCGTGTCGGACGGCATCTCGATGGGCACGCCCGGCATGCGGTATTCGCTCGTATCCCGCGAAGTGATTGCGGACTCGATCGAGACCGTGGTCGGCGCGCAGGGCTTCGACGGCGTGGTCGCGATCGGCGGCTGCGACAAGAACATGCC
>JAPLSF010000221.1 GCA_026398785.1 Pseudomonadota bacterium
CCGCGGCATGGCGGTGGGCGCCGCTGTGAAGGTGGTCATCTCGCTGGCTTACCTGTTACCCGGCGAAATCGGCTTTGTCTTGCCGGTGTTGCCGAAAGCGGAGCTCGCACTCGAAATCGCACCGGCGCTGCTCGGCGTGGGCTACATCCTCGGTTACCGACAGGCGGCTGTCTGTGTGGCGGGCGCGCTGATCTCGGCTGTCGTGATCACGCCGCTCATCGCCTGGATGGGCGCGGCGATGACGCAGCCGCTCTATCCTGAAACGCAGCGGCTCATCGTCGACATGGACGCCGGCGACATCTGGTCGCGCTACGTGCGCTACATCGGCGCCGGCGCAGTGGCCACCGCGGGCATCCTCACGGTGCTGCGTGGCCTGCCGACAATGCTGGATGCGTTCACGTCCGTTGCGCGCGGCATGCGGGACAGCGACGCACGCGGTGGCCGTGCGACGGCACGGACCGATCGGGACCTGCCCGGCAGCTTCGTGTTCGGTGGCGTGGCGCTCGTGGTATTGACCGCAGGCCTCGTGCCCGGCGTGTTCGCGGGCGAGATGGCGCCGTTGCAGCGCGCCATCCTCGCGTGCGGCGTCGGTGTGTTCGGCGTGCTGTTCGTCGCGGTCGCGGCCCGCATCGTCGGCATCGTCGGGGTCTCGTCGCAACCCACGTCGGGCATCGCGCTGGTGACGTTGCTCGGCACCGCGTCGGTCTTTGCGGCCGCGGGATGGGTCACCCTCGACGCACGTGCAGGCGTGCTGACCGTCGGCACGATCGTCGCGGTGGCGGCGAGCAAGGCCGGCGACATCTCGCAGGACCTCAAGACGGGATGGCTGGTCGGCGCCACCCCGGCGCGCCAGCAGCTCGGCCAGCTTATCGGCGCGGCCTTCGCCTGCTGGGCCGTTGCGGCGACCGTAATGCTGCTCGGCAATGCCTACGAATTCGGTTCGAAGGAAATCCCCGCGCCGCAGGCGACGCTGATGAAGACGATCATCGAAGGCGTGCTGGCGGGAGCGCTGCCGTGGGACCTGGTGCTGACCGGCGCCGGCCTCGCGATCGCTGCGATGCTGTGCGGCGTGTCGGGGCTCGCATTCTCGATCGGGATCTACCTGCCGCTCGCGACGATGGCGCCGCTGTTCGTCGGCGGTTGCGTGCGCGCGCTGGTCGAGCGCAACCGCGTGCCGGGTTCAGCGAGCGAAAGCGACACCGGCATCCTGGCCGCGTCCGGCCTCGTTGCCGGCGAAGGTCTCGCGGGTGTCGCCATCGCGGGTCTCGTTGCAGCGGGCATTGCACCGAAAGCGATCGACCCACGGCTGGGAGGACTGGCCGGCGAACTCGGCGCGCTGATCATCGCGCTGGGGATCTGCTACTTCCTGTTGCGCGGCGGACGACAGAACCCGTCGGCCCAGATCGCCTGACTCCGTCGAAAGTCGCCGTCGAGCAGAGGCGCACTGTCGTCAGTGCTGCGCGAGCCACTCGTCCAGGACTTTCTCGCTGCCCGCGGGCAGCCGCACGCCGAGCTTGCTGCGGCGAAAGAGGATGTCCTGTGCCGTGCGGGCGAATTCCGCAGCGCGCAGATAAATCACTTCCTGCGCGTACAGGCCGGGCAGCACTTGCTCGCCGAGATCGGTGACCTTCGAGCACCCGGCGAGCATCCGGTCCAGGCGCGTGCCGTAGGCACGTGCGTAGCGGTGCAGTAATGCAGGGGCGAGCCAGCCGTGACGAACTCGTGCCTGTGCCAGGAATGCTTCGAAGTCGGCGTCGGGCATGTCACCGCCCGGCAGCGGAGTTGCCGCAGTCCACGACTTCGAGGCATGCCCGAGCGCGGGAGCGAGCATGTCGACCACCGTTTCCGCGAGCTTGCGGTACGTGGTGAGCTTGCCGCCGTACACGGACAGCAGCGGTGGTCCGGAGCGATCGAACTCGATGACGTAATCGCGCGTGACGCTTTTCGGATCGTCCATCGAAGCAGCCAGCAGCGGGCGCAGGCCGGCAAAGGTCCAGACGACGTCGTTCACGCCGAGGTCGCGCTGAAAGAAACGGTTGGCCATGTCGAGCAGGTATGCCTGCTCGGCCGCCGCGATTGCGGGATGCGCGAGGTCGCCCGTGTATTCGCTTTCCGTCGTGCCGATCAACGTGAAGTCGTCCTCGTAAGGCAACGCGAAAACGATGCGGCCATCGGGTGCCTGGAAGATGTACGCAAAGTCGTGGTGGAACAACTTGCGCACGACGATGTGGCTGCCACGGATCATGCGCGGATGGTGCCGGGCGGGAGTCGGGGTGCAGCGGTCGAGGAACTCGGCGACCCACGGTCCCGCTGCGTTCACCACGAGCCGCGCTCGCAGGGTTCGTTCGCGACCGTCGGTTGCCCGCAGCGTCGCGATCCACTCCCCGCCATCACGCTGCAGGCCGACGCAGGCAGTGCGAGTCAGCACCTCGGCGCCACGCTCCATCGCATCGACGGCATTGGCAACGACCAGTCGCGCGTCGTCGACCCAGCCATCCGAGTATTCGAAACCGGTGCGGTAACGCGGATCGAGCGGTTCCCCGGCGGGATGCGTGCGCAGGTTGATCGTCTTCGACCCCGGCAGGTTCTTGCGCGCCGCGAGGTGGTCGTACAGGAAGAGACCGGCGCGGATCATCCAGGTGGGCCGCAGGTACGAGTCGTGCGGCAGCACGAAGCGCAGCGGCCACGCCAGATGCGGTGCGGAGGCCAGCACCACCTCGCGCTCCTGCAGCGACTTCCGCACCAGGCCGAAGTCGTAGTATTCGAGGTAACGCAGTCCGCCATGGACCAACTTCGTGCTGGCGGAGGACGTGTGCGACGCCAGGTCGTGCTGCTCGCAGAGCACCGTGCGCAGGCCGCGTCCCGCCGCATCGCGTGCGATGCCCGCGCCGTTGATGCCAGCGCCGACAACGAGGACGTCGCAGGTCCCGGTCACGGTGGTCAACGGTAGAGAGCCACGGACGCGCGCTGCTCGTTCCACGCGAGTTCATCGACGCGTGTGATGGCCTCGAGATCGCCGGGGAGCGCCGCGCGGTCGTCGACCCAGGCGCGCAGCAGTTCACTGCCGTTGATCAGGTCGATGGCCAGCCGGTCATTTTCGTACTCGTAGGGAAAATCACGCCACAGTTCGTAACCTGGCTGCAGGTTGCGCAGCGCCTTGAACGCCAGCGCCTGCAGCCGCCACGGACGGAAGGCCGCGTGCTCGTACGAGCCGTCTTCGACGTGCGTCTGCAGGCCCGCGCAGAGCTTTCCCT
>JAPLSF010000236.1 GCA_026398785.1 Pseudomonadota bacterium
GCACATGCCGAGCCACACCCAGGCACCCCGACCACCGCGGATCCGCGCCGCAGGCCCATCCGCCCCGTGAGAACGACCCCCGATTCCTTCCAGGCAGCGCTGGCCAGAGGTCCGCTGCCGCGCGTGTGCCTCATCACGGGCGTCGAACCCCTGCTGATCGACGAAGCCGCGACGGCGCTGCGTGCCAAGGCGCGTGCCGCCGGCTACGGCGACCGCGAGGTCCATTTCATCGAGCGTGGTTTCGATTGGGACGCGCTGCTCATGGATGCGAACAGCCTCTCGCTCTTCGCCAACCTGCGGCTGATCGAACTCAAGCTGCGCAATGCTCCGGACGCCGGTGCGTCGAAAAACCTGCTCAAGCTGGTCGCGGCACCTCCGGCCGACACCGTGCTGCTCGTCACCGGCGAACTCGAGCCCAAGCAGCAGAAGTCGGCATGGGTCAGCGAGTTCGAGCGGCAGGGCACAGTGGTGGTCGCGCCGCCGATGACACGCGAGCGCCTGCCCGAATGGATCACGCGCCGTCTGCAGCAGCACGGTGTCATGCTCGAGCCGGAAGCCACGCAGCTGCTCGCGGATCGTGTCGAAGGCAACCTGCTCGCTGCGCAGCAGGAGATCGAGCGCATCGCCTTGCTGAAGCCCGGTTCGACGCTCGATGCCGACGCTGTTGCGGAGCTGGTCGCCGACAATGCCCGCTACGACGTGTTCGAGTTGTCGACCGCGGCGTTCCTTGGCAACGCGCCACGCGCGCTGCGCATCCTCGACGGCTTACGCAGCGAAGGCCGTGAGCCGCCGCTGATCCTCTGGGCCTTGCTCAACGATCTGCGCGCCGTCTCGCGTGTGCTGCAGCGCGAACCGAACGACCGCAACATCGACGGCATCTTCCGTGCGGAGCAGGTCTGGGGCAGCCGGCAGGGGCCGATCAAGGTCGCCCTCAAACGATTGCGCCGCGCCGACATCGATTCGCTGCTCACCGCTGCCGCGCGCGCCGATCGCGTCGCGAAAGGCAGCCTGCGTGGCGAACCCTGGGTCGAGATCACCGGACTGGTCGCACGCATCGCCGGCGTGAAGCTCGCAGCCGCATGACGGCAGGATTTCCCAGCGCACCGCTCGGCGTCTTCGGCGGCACGTTCGACCCGATCCACTTCGGCCACCTGCGCACCGCGTTCGAGATCCTGCAGACCGTGGGCCTGAGCGCAGTGCGCTTCGTTCCTGCCGGTGATCCGCCGCATCGCGATCCGCCGCAGGTCGATGCCGCCCGGCGCCTCGAATTCGTGCGCGCAGCCGTAGCCGACCAGCCGGGGTTCGTCGTCGATGATCGCGAGGTTCGACGCGCGGGTCGTTCGTACAGTGTGCTTACGCTCGGCGAAGTGCGGGCGGAGCTGCCGGACACGCCGTTGTGCCTCATCGTCGGCATGGACGCGTTCCTCGGGTTGCCGACGTGGCACCGGTGGACGGAGCTGCTCGAACTCGCGCACGTCGTCGTCGCACCACGCCCGGGTTGGGTGGTGCCGAGTTCAGGCGTGCTGGGAGACCTGCTGGCCGCACGCGGTGCCGATGCGGCCGAGACTTTGCACAATGCACTCGCGGGGCGCATCCTGATCCAGCCCGTGACGCAACTTGAAATTTCATCCACGGAATTGCGCGACCTGCTCGCCACCGGCCGCGATCCCCGCTACCTGGTCCCCGATCCCGTACGCGCGCTGATCCGCGCGACCCACAGCTATACCGTTTCCCAACCCACGAGGTGAGCATGGCAGCCAAGCGCCCGTCGCGACCGTCTTCCGCATCTTCCGCCCGTCCTGCCGCACGCGCCGCCAAGGCACCCGCGAAGACCGCTGCCAAGGGTCCTGGCAAGGCTCCAGCGAAGATGCCGCGCAAGGTTGCGGCCGGCACCAGGCCTGCAGCGACGAAGTCGGCCAAGGCCAAGGCACCGCCGGCGCTGGCCCAGGTCGTGCTCGCCGCGCTCGAAGACATGAAGGCCGTGAACGTGAAAGCGATGGATGTCCGCGGCATCACCGACATCACCGACATGATGGTGGTGGCGAGCGGCACGTCGGACCGGCATGTGAAGTCGATTGCGGACCGCGTCGTCCAGCGCTGCAAGGAAGCCGGCTACCGGCCGCTCGGCGTCGAAGGCGAGCGCGATGGCGAGTGGGTGCTGCTGGACCTCAACGACGTCGTGCTGCACGTGATGCTGCCGCGCGTGCGTGAGTTCTACGCACTCGAGAAACTCTGGGAAAACGGTGCCGCAAGGCGCGCCTGAGAACGCGAGGCCCGGACCTGATCCCGGGCCGCTGGAGTCACCCGCATGCGCATGCGACTGCTGGCCGCGGGCACCCGGATGCCGGACTGGGTCGACGCGGGTTGCGACGACTACGCCACGCGCCTGCGGGGCGATTACCGCCTCGAACTGCTCGAAATCCCCCTGGGCGACCGCGGCAGCGGTGACGTTCGCCGGGCCGTCGAGGCCGAGGGCAAGCGCATGCTGGCGGCGGCGGGAGAAAAGCCCTACCTCGTCGCCCTGCAGGTCGGCGGCAAGGCCCTGACCACCGAGCAGCTTGCGCGCTGGCTCGAGGACCGGGCGCTGGAGGGGGACTCCCCGTTCTTCTGCATTGGGGGGCCGGACGGCCTGGCCCCTGAAATCGACGCCCAGGCCCGGCTGCGCTGGTCCCTGTCGGCCCTGACGCTGCCCCATGGCCTGGCCCGGGTGGTCGTCGCGGAAGCTCTCTACCGGGCCGTCAGCCTGATCAAGGGCCTGCCGTATCACCGGGCTTGAGGCATCTGCGATCCCCTCGATGGACAGGGGCCTCCCGGCACGATTCAATTCTCCTTTTGACACCCGGGCTTACGGCCGCGAGGCAGCTAATGCACCCTTATCCGCACCAGTACACCGTCCACGTCAACGCCGAACCGACCGGTGACGTTCCCCTCAATGCCTCGGGGCTGCCTGCCATCCCCACCGCGCCGCCCGCCGAGTTCGACGGCCCGGGTGACCGCTGGTCGCCCGAAACGCTGCTCTGCGCCGCCGTGGCCGACTGTTTCGTGTTGAGCTTCCGTGCGGTGGCCCGCGCCTCCAAGCTTGAGTGGACTGCGCTCGACGCCCGCGTCGAGGGCAAGCTCGACCGCGTCGACGGCCGCACGTTCTTTACCGAGTTTGTCGTGCACGCGACGCTGCGAGTGCCCGCCGGCACGGACCAGGATCGCGCGACCAAGCTGCTGGCGAAGGCCGAGCACGTCTGCCTGGTCAGCAATTCGCTGGTGGCACAGCGGCGCCTCGAACCGACCGTCATCGCGGGCTGAGTCCGCATGGCTGGCGACGCCCCCGCCATTTACCTGGCGTCCGCTTCGCCGCGGCGCAGCGAACTGCTGCGGCAGATCGACGTGACGCACGAGGTACGTCCGGTGGCTATCGACGAATCGCCGCGGCCCGGCGAGAAACCTGCGCAGTATGCGCAGCGGCTCGCCGAGGCAAAGGCGCGCGCGCTATGGGAACGGCTGCCAGTCGCGCAACGTCGCCCGGTGCTCGCGGCCGACACCACCGTGGCGCTCGGCGATGAAATCCTTGGTAAACCCGCCGACCACGAGGACGCGGTCCGTATCCTCGGCCGGCTGTCCGGACGGGCGCACGAGGTGCACACGGCCGTTGCGGTGCTGCACGCAGGTGGTGCGAGCGCTCGCGTCAGCACCAGCACGGTCGAGTTCCGCCCGCTTACGCGCGCGGAGATCGACTGGTACTGGCGCACCGGCGAGCCGGCGGACAAGGCCGGTGCGTACGGGATCCAGGGCCACGCCGCCATTTTCATTCGCCACCTCGCCGGCAGTTATTCCGGCGTGATGGGATTGCCACTTTACGAGACCTGGGAACTGCT
>JAPLSF010000347.1 GCA_026398785.1 Pseudomonadota bacterium
TGCCCGAACTCGATGCCTTTGAGTTCCTGGCACTGATCAAGGACAAGATGAAGCTGATGCAGATGGACGAGAGCTTCCTGAGCCGCGGCGTCAACGAAGGGTTTTCGGGCGGCGAGAAGAAGCGCAACGAAATCCTGCAGATGTCGGTACTGGAGCCAAGGCTTGCGCTGCTCGACGAGACGGATTCCGGCCTCGACATCGACGCACTGCGTGTGGTGGCGACCGGCGTCAACAGCCTGCGCTCGCCGGAGCGCGCCATCGTGATGGTCACGCACTACCAGCGCCTGCTCGACTACATCGAACCCGACTTCGTGCACGTGCTCTCGGACGGCCGCATCCTGCGCACGGGCGACAAATCGCTCGCGCTCGAGCTCGAAAAGCGCGGCTATGACTGGGTGAAGCAGGAGGCGAGCGCTGCATGAGCGCCATCGCTCCCTCCCCTGCCACCGTGCACTACCGCGAGGCTTTCGAGCGGCTGCAACCCGTGCTGGGCGGGGCCGCCACGCGGCGCGCGGCAGCGATGGCGCGCTTTGCGGAACTCGGATTCCCCACCGCGCGGGAAGAGACCTGGAAGTACACGAGCCTGCGCCGTCTCGAATCGCGCCGGTTCGTGCCGGCCACTCCGCCGCCGACGCCAGTCGAGGTGCCGGCTGCGTTCGTCGCGCAGCGGCTCGTGCTGGCAAACGGCTCGCCGGTGGGCAGCATCCCGGCTGCACTCGGTGGCTTCACGCTCGGCACGCTGACGGTCGCGTCCGAGGAACAACTGCTGCGTGCGCTTCCCGGCGGTGGCACTGAACGCTTCGCGGCGCTCAACGCCGCATTGACCATCGGCCCGTTGCTGCTGTCCACGACGGCGGGCCAGCAGAGCGACGACGTCCTGCAACTCACGCTGGTAACCACCGGCACGGGGCCGACGCTTGCAAGCCCCCGCATCGCCGTGCGCATGGCGGCTGGCAGCCGCGCACGCCTGCTGATCGACCACGTCGACGATGGCGCGCACGAACATTTCACCAATGCCGTGCTCGACATCGAACTCGGCGCGGGCGCGCACCTCACGCTGTATCGACTGCAGCGTCAGAGTGAGCGTGCGTTCCACATCGAACGGATCGAGACTCACGTAGGCGAAAGTGCCACGTTCGTGATGCGCGACTCGCAGCTAGGCGCTGCACTGGCGCGCCTCGACACGAACGTCAGCCTGGATGGCCGCGCCGCAGCCACCGAAATCACGGGCGTGTTCCTGGCCGACGGTTCGCGACACCTCGACTCGCACATCCACGTCGGCCATCGCGCGATCGAGACGACGAGCCTCCAGGATTACCGCGGCATTGCGGCAAACAAGGGCCGCGGCGTGTTCAACGGCAAGGCGATCGTGCACGACGGTGCGCAGAAATCGAATGCGCGCCAGGTCAACCGCAACCTGCTGCTGACGCCGGGTGCCGAGATCGACACCAAGCCCGACCTCGAGATTTACGCGGACGACGTGCAGTGCAGCCATGGCACGACCACGGGCCAGCTGGACCCGAATGCTCTCTTCTATCTGCGCTCACGCGGACTCAGCGAACCCGAAGCGCGCAGTGCCCTTACGCG
>JAPLSF010000199.1 GCA_026398785.1 Pseudomonadota bacterium
CGCAGCCTGCTCGTGGACGGCGTCATCGCGGGCGCCGGCAGCGTGCTCGTGTTCCTGCCGCAGATCCTGATCCTGTTCCTCTTCATTCTCGCGCTCGAAGACAGCGGTTACCTGCCACGCGCCGCGTACCTGCTCGACCGGCTGATGGGATCCGTCGGCCTCTCGGGTCGTGCGTTCATTCCGCTGTTGTCGAGCTTTGCCTGCGCGGTGCCGGGCATCATGGCGACGCGCACCATCCCGAACCTGCGCGACCGCATGGCGACGATCATGATCGCCCCGCTGATGACCTGCTCGGCCAGGCTGCCGGTCTACGCGCTCGTGATCGCGGCGTTCATTCCGTCGCGACCCGTGGGCCCGTTCAACCTGCAGGGCCTGGTGCTGTTCACGCTGTACTTCGCGGGCATCATCGCCGCGATGGCGGTGGCGTTCCTGCTCAAGCGCACTGCGCTCAGGACCGCGTATCACCCGCTCCTGCTCGAACTGCCCGAGTACCACTGGCCGCACCTCAACAACCTGGCCCTCGGGTTGTGGGAGCGCACCAAGGTGTTCCTGCAGCGCGTGGGTACCATCATCCTCGCGCTGATGATCGTGCTCTGGTTCCTGAGCACCTACCCTGCTCCGCCGCCCGGCGCCGCAGGACCGGCCATCGCTCACAGCTTCGCCGGCATGATCGGCCGCGCGCTCGAAGTGGTGTTCGCGCCGATCGGCTTCAACTGGCAGATTTCGCTTGCGCTGGTGCCCGGTCTTGCGGCCCGTGAGGTCGCCGTGGGTGCGCTCGGCACCGTGTATTCGCTGTCGAACGATGGCGACGTCTCCGGCACGCTCGTGCCGATGATCGCGCAGACCTGGAGCCTGGCAACGGCACTGTCGCTGCTTGCGTGGTACGTTTTCGCGCCGCAGTGCCTGTCGACTCTGGTGGTGGTCAAACGCGAAACGAACTCGTGGCGGTACCCGATCGCAATGGCCGCTTACCTGTTCGCGCTGGCCTACCTCGCATCGTTCGTGACGTACCGTGTCGCGAGCGCGCTGCTGGGTTGAACGGGAGGCCGTCCCGATGCTCGAATCGATCCTCGTGGGAATGATCGTAGTGGCGGCCACTGCTTACGCGGCCTGGGCATTGACGCCGGCCGTGTCACGCAACCGCTTCGCTTTGCGGCTCGCTCACGGCCTCGGCGGCGCCGAGGCCCCCGGCCTGCGCGGACGAGCAGCGACCTGGCTGCAGAAACTCGCCAAGGCCCCCGTGGGCGGCTGCGGCGACTGCCCCGCCAATACGCTGACGCCCGCCGAGCGGGCACAACAGAACAAGCAGGCGGACTAGCGGAGGGGGCCCTCCTAAAGGCACATGCCTTGCTTCCAACGGCCGGCACCTGCCGAACGGTCATTGCAACTTCGGTAAATGCGTGCAGCCCCTTCGGGCACTTATGCGGTGAAATTCGCGGGTGCCCCGCAGCTTGCGGTGCGCGACGCACAAGCGAGCGAAAAAACGCCCCATGCGCCGTCCCTGAATGGGAGCTTCAGCATGTTCCGCAACGGTCGCCTCCTCCCCTCCCTCGCGTTGTCCATGTCGCTGTTCGCACTGGCTGGCCCGTTGCCCGCCGGCGCGCAGGAAGCGGCGGTAGCACTGCCGACCACCACCGCAACCGATGCGGCGGCGGCCGGGCCCGCGATCCCCAACGAAAAATGCTTCGGCTGCCACGACGACGCCGAGTTCGAAGACAGCAACGGCGGCTCGGTCGCGGTGCTGGCTGCGCCGTTCGGCGCCAGCGCTCACAAGCGTGTCGCCTGCGTCGAGTGCCACACGGCGGCCGTCGGCGTGAAGCACAAGGGCAAGCGCCAGCCGCTTGGCCCGGTGTCCTTCGATATCTGCATGGGTTGCCACGAGGACGAAATCGCACCGTTCCTGGGCAGCGTCCACGCCAGGGTCGAGGGTGGCAAACCCGCGACGTGCGAGGGATGCCACGGCAGCGTCCACACCACGCCGCGCAGCCGCGACGCGAATGCGCCGATGTCCGCTGTGAACCAGCTGAAGAACTGCGGCCAGTGCCACCAGGACATGATGGAAGGCTACCTCGGCAGCGTGCACGCCCGTGCGCTGCTGGTGTCGGGCCTCAACAGCGCGCCGGCCTGCAGCGACTGCCATGGCAGCCATGACATCCTGCGCCACACGGACAAGCTCGGGCGGTCGTCGCACCAGAAGAGCCCGGAAACCTGCGGCGCCTGTCACGAAGGCATCCTCAAGGCCTGGGTCAACAGCACTCACGGCCAGCTCTGGAAAGAAGGCAAGGACAATGGTCCGGTGTGTGCGTCATGCCACAACGCCCACTCGATCCAGGACCCGACCACGGTCGTGAGCCGGGAAGGCATGCCGCACGAGTGCGGCAACTGCCACGAGGAACTGGTCAAGTCCTTCCACGACAGTTTCCACGGCAAGGCGACAGACGTTGGCCGCAAACAGGCAGCGACCTGCTCG
>JAPLSF010000145.1 GCA_026398785.1 Pseudomonadota bacterium
TCGCGCTCCATGAACGCGCGGAAAGCCGGCAGCTGGCGCGGATCGATGTGACGGTTCTGGGCGCGACCCTCGAAACGGGGCGGCTCCGCGGCATCGCGCGACAGGTTGTGTTCGACGGTCGTCGCCAGGTCGGCGAGCACCGCGCCCGAACGCTCGACGGCCTGCCCGTCCATGGCCCTTGGCATGTAGAAGCGGCGCAGCGCGCGATAGCGCCCGTCCGTCGTGCGCTCGATCGAGCTGGAACGCAGGAGTTCCTTGGTCAGCGCCGTCACCGGGATGTCGCCCGCGTAGCGGCGCACCAGCTGCTCGAACGTTGCGCCCTCGCCCTTGGCGTCGAGCGCGCGCGGCTGGCCGAGCTCGTCGATGAATTCACGGTCGAGGTGCCAGCCTGCCAGCACGCGGCTCGCGTGATTGAGGTCGTCCTCGGCCCGCACGTCCTCGACCGGCGTCTCGACCGCGGACTCGCGATAGCGACGCACCTCACGACGGGTCAAGCCCGTGAGCAGCGCGATGCGCGACACATTGGTGGGGCGGCCGCGCAGGCCGAATTCCTCGGCCGCGACGCTGACGAACACACCGCGCGACAGCTCGGCGAATTCCTTCCAGGTGACGCCCGATTTCAGCAGCCAGCGCGCGATCGGCCGCAGCCAGCGGAGGCTGGCGGTCACGATCGGGCGTTTGAGCTGATTTTCCATATGTGAGACACTATGTCCCATATACGGACATTTGGCAACCCTTAGCCGGTCAGAACTCGACCCTGCCCCAAACTGCGCAGCGGGTCACAGCTTTGCAGGCCACGCCACGTCAGACGCGTCCTTGCCCGCTAGACTCCGACTACAGGACGGGGTTCAGGCACGATGGCGACGACGGACAGGCGGGTGGAGGAGTTGCTCGATCGCTGGCTGGCGAGTGTCGAGCTGCACCTGCGTTACCTGAAGCTGGACGATGCCGCCTACGCGCACGCCGAAACCTGGCCGAAGCACCAGCGGCCGAACGCGCTGGTCGTGAACCTGGCCCGCACCCGCCTGCTGGATCTGAAGCGGCACCTGCACGAGCGCCGCGACGCAGGTGATGCCAAGTTCGCCGAGTCGCTCGAGCTGATGTCGTTCCTGACGAGCCTGCTCGGATCGGAGCACATCGAGCGCTTCATCCCGCTGGCGACCGGCAAGGCACCTGACACGGGCATGTCCGGCACGGTGGAGCAACCACGGATTCGTGCCGCGGCCAAGGCTGCCTCGCATCAAAAAAGCACCGGCGCCGCGCCGGTCACAGCGAAAGCCACGCAAGCCAGCACGACCCACAAGTCCGCCACCGGATCTCACAAGCGACCGGCAAGGCAGGTGACTTCGGCAGGAGCCTCCGCCGCAGTTTCGAAACCTACCTCGAAGCCCGTTGCCCGTGCCGAACCCGCTTCGGCGTCGCCACCCAAGCCCAGGGACGCGATGACACGACAGGTGATCGCCGATGCGGTTCGCATGCTCGAGTGGGGCCGCGAATGGCCGGCGGTCGCGGGGCTGATCGCACGGATGGCCGATCGCCCGTCCGAGACAGAGATCTGGAAAATCCTGCGCGCCTATCGCAACGACATCCTCGCCACGTCGCGACGCGCGGGCTGACTACCGGCACAGCCGTCGTGACACGATCACGCGGCCTGCGGTACCTTCGCGGTCTTCCGAGGACTGCCGCTTGCAGGAGCGCCCCACCCATGACGTTTTCCCGTTCACTCGCGATTGCCTTGCTCACGACCACGTGCCTGTTTGCCGGCGCCGTGCAGGCCGAGGGCCCGCCGTCGAAGGGCGAGCAGGCGCTCAAGTACCGCAAGTCGCTGTACCAGGTGCTGGCCTGGAACTTCGGCCCGATGGGCGCCATGGCCCAGGGCAAGGTGCCTTACGACGCCGCCGAATTCTCCAGGCGCGCCGACCGCGTCGCGCTGATCGCACCGATGCTGAGCGAAGGGTTCCCGGCCGAGACCAGGGACCTGCCGAATTCCGAGCTGAAACCCACGATGTGGGCCAACCGCGCCGACTTCGACGCTAAGATGAAAGACCTCGTCGACCGCAGCGCGACGCTGGCCACGGTGGCGAAAGGCGGCGACTTTGCGCAGAGCAAGGCGGCGTTTTTCGATACGGCGAACACGTGCAAAGCGTGTCACGACAAGTATAAGAACGACTGACGGATTGCTTCGAAGCGGACTGCGTTCTTGCTAGAAGAAACTGACCGACGCCTCAGGCGCCGCACGGATTGCGAGCGCCAGGGCGACGATCAACGCGACCACGATGACGAGCGCGAGTCCGCCGCGTGATGAGCGGATGCCCTGCGCCCCTGCCTTGCGGCCCGTCCAGAACGCGCGCACCAACCCAAGCCGCCGCCGTCCGTCGTACCACGCGATGGCGACCAGATGCGCAACGATCAGCCCGATCAGGATGCTGGAATTGAGATCGTGCAACGCGGTGAGGCGGTTGCTGGTTTCCTGCGTCACCCAGCCGTAGAACGGACCCGCGTTCGCGATCTCATCGTTCGCAAACAGTCCCGTGCCCGCCTGGAGCGCCAGCGACGCAAGAAACGCCAGCACGCTGGCCGCACCGACGGGATTGTGGCCCGCTATCGGGTACGGTTGCCGGCCCCGCAGGTGTTCGATCACCGCGCGCGGTCCGCGCAGGAACGACGCGAACCGAGAGTACTGCGGACCCATGAAACCCCAGGCGAGCCGGAATCCGATCAGTACCACGGCGACATAGCCGCAACGGCGATGCCAGTCGAACCACTCGATCCCCGCATAGTGCGTCGCGAACGAACCGACGACGGCAAGCACCAGCGACCAGTGAAAGACGCGCAGCGGCCAGTCCCAGACCAGCGCAGTCGCGTTTGCGGAATCTTGAGCAGGAGTGCGGGTCATCGTCGCCTTGTTCGTCCCGAGGTAGAAGCCGGGTTCCGCTGCCGAACGCCGTGACGCGCACGGAATTTTCGCCTAACGTTACGCTCCAATCGCGTCAGCCCTTCACCCCACAAACGAATCTTCATGTCGAGCCTGGATCCCGTCATCCTGTTCTTCCTGCTGGGCGCCTGCGCCGGCCTGGCCAAGGCTGAGCTGCGCCTGCCGGCATCGATTTACGATTTCGTCAGCACCCTGCTGCTGCTCGCGATCGGCCTGAAAGGCGGCGTCGAACTCGCGCGAGCCGGTGAAGGCATCCCCCCAGTCGAACTCGCGGCCCTGCTGGCCCTCGGTTTCGGCTTGCCGATCCCCGTCTTTCTCGTCGCCCGTTACCTCGGCCGGCTGACCCGTGCCGACGCGGCGTCCCTGGGCGCGCATTATGGCTCGGTCAGCGTCGGTACGTTCGCGGTGCTGATCGGTCACCTGGCCGCGCAGGGCATTCCGTATGAAGCGCGCGCCCCGGTGTGGGTGGTGGTGCTCGAAGTGCCGGCGATTCTCGCGGGCATCGTGCTCGCGCGCGGCTTCGGCGGCGACGTGGCCTGGAAGCCGCTGCTGCGCGAACTGCTGCTCGGCCGCAGCATCGTGCTGCTGCTGGGTGGCCTCGCCATCGGCTGGATCAGCGGGCCTGACGGCACCGCTGCGATCCAGCCGCTGTTCTTCGGGCTGTTCAAGGGCATCCTCGCGCTGTTCCTGCTCGAGATGGGACTGATCGCCGCCACCCAACTGGGCGCGTTGAAGCAGAATGCGGTGTTCCTGGTGCTGTTCGGCGTGCTGATGCCGTTGTTCGGCGCCACCGTTGGCGCCCTGCTCGGCCGCGCCATAGGCCTCTCGCCCGGCGGCATCTTCGTCCTCGCGACGCTCGCGGCCAGCGCCTCCTACATCGCCGCTCCGACCGCGATGCGTACCGCAGTGCCCGAGGCCAATCCGGCGCTGTCGCTCACGGCGTCGCTTGCCGTTACCTTCCCCTTCAACATCCTCGTCGGCATTCCGATCTACCATCGGCTGGCGACGCTGGTCGCTTCTTTCTGAGACCACCCAAGTGCAGCACTACACGCGACGCATGGTCACGATCGTCACCGAATCCGCGCTCGAACGCACGCTGGTAGCCGAACTGGAATCGCTGGGCGTCCGCGGCTTCACGATTACCGATGCGCGCGGCAAGGGCAGCCGCGGGCTGCGCCAGTCCGACTGGGCGCAGGAAGGCAACATCCGGGTCGAAGTCATCTGCGACCCGGCCGTCGCGGACCGGATCGCCGCACGAGTGCGCGAGAAGTTCTACGATCATTACGCGATGATCCTGTTCATGCAGGACGTGAGCGTGCTGCGATCCGACAAGTTTTGATTGCTGCCGACCGCAACACGGCAACGCCGTGACCAGCCCTGACGAAGACTCCGTGAGTTCCGTCACCACTGCTGCGGCGGCGCTGCCGCGCGCCGGATTGCTGCGGCGACTCGCGGCGATGGTCTACGACAGCCTGCTGGTCCTGGCGGTACTGATGATCGTCACCGCGTGCTTCCTGCCGTTGACCGGTGGCGAGGCGGTGACGTGGAAAAGCTTCCCGCTGCTGGCGGTGCCGTACTGGGCGGCGCTCGTCGTCGCCATCGTCGCCTACTTCGGTTTGCCCTGGACCCAGCGTGGGCAAACGCTTGGCATGACGTCGTGGCGGTTACGCGTGCAGCGTGACGACGGGTTCCTGTTGACGTGGCGCGATGTGGTCGTGCGATTGGGCGCGAGTCTCCTCTCGTGGCTGCCGGCGGGTCTCGGCTGGGCGTGGGCGTTGTTCGATCGTGAGCACCGTACCTGGCATGATCGGCTTTCGCGGTCGCGGGTAGTTGTGCTGCCGAAGGGGCGGAAGGCGAAGAAGTGACAGGCGCACGATTCGGTTGAGTTTTCGAATCGCGAGAGGAAGACACGCGATTTGAAAACTCAACCGAATCGCACGCTCGACACGCCGCGCCTGAGCGAGCCGTTCGGCGGACCGAACGACTCGCACGGCGCAAGTGGAGTCATGCAAAAGGAACGGCGCTGACTTCGACAGCGGCGTGCACCCATCGAGACAAGGCTACAACCATCGAGACAACCCAAGGGTTGCGGCACGAACCAATTCCAACGTTGAACGACGTTGTATGGCCGTGGCGATGCGTCGCGGCCACTGATACCGGCATTTGGGTTAACCGTTCGTGCCACCGGCACATCGCGTTCGATTCGAGGCATCGCTTCGACGCCGCTGCGCCGTGCGAATTTTCGGTCCGCCGAAAATTCGCTCAGGCGCCCGCTATCAGCGCTCGGTCCGGTTCCCGTTCCGGCGAGCGTGTCTGCCTTTCCGCTCGCCGGAACGGGAACCGGACCGGGCGCCCTGCTTCCGCGCCTTTCCGCAATGTCGGAGCGCCTGGAAGGCTCGCACGCGCGAATCGCATCGCAACGAAGCCAGCGAATCGACCCGCGAATCAGCGGTTACGCCAGAGCAACGTCCCCGTCACCAGGCCGAGCAACGCCGTCGGGAGCCAGCCCACCATCCAGGGAGGCAGGCTGAACAACTCCCCGCTGCTCTCGAGCGTCTGGCTCAGCAGCACGAATCCCGCGCCGATCAGCACGCCGATCACGGTGCGAGCGCCCTGCCCTGAATTTCGCAGCGACCCCACGCAGAACGGCAGCGCGAGCATGATCACCAGCAGCACGGCAACGAACCGCGCGAGGCGTGACCAGTAGGCGGCCTCGAAACGGGTCGACTGCAGTTCGTTGCGCTGCAGGTGGGCGATGTAATCGCGCAGGTCACGCAATCCCATCGTGTCGGGTTCCGCGATGGCAAGGCCGAGGAATTCCGACGACAGCGACGTGCGCACGTCGCGCTCGCCCGCGCGATCCACGGTGGCCGTGAGCGAATCCTGCGCGAACGAGGTGCCCACGTATTTCTCCAGCCGCCACACCTGGTCGCCCTTGACGCTCGCCGACTCGGCGCGGCCGACACTGACCAGCCTGCGCGCGCGATCGACCTGGAACACCTTGATGCCGCCGAAGCGCGTACTGGCAGACTGCTGGTCGACGCTGATGATGGTGTCGCCATCACGCACCCACGTCGCGCGGTTGCCGGCGAGGGCGAACTCGTCGAACTTGGCAAAGACCTTGAGCTGCCGCGCGTATTGCCCGAGCGGCGGCGCAACGTATTCACCGATGACGAACATCAGCGACGCCAGGATCAGGCCGGCCGTGCCGAGCCACAGGCAGAAACGCAGCGTCGTCACACCCGCGGAGCGCATGACGATCAGTTCACTGCCACGCGCCAGGTTGCCCAGGCCGAGCAGCGAGCCGATCAATGCCGCCACGGGCAACAACTGGAACAGGTAGCTCGGCAGGTTCAGGGCGACGAACAGCAGCGCCCGCGTGGCCGTGTAGTTGCCGACACCGATGTCGTCCTGCTGGCCGATGAACATGAACAGCGCGCCGAGCGCGAGCAGCACGATCATGACCAGCGCCGTGTAACCAAGCACGGTGCGGATCAGGTAACGGCTGAGAACTCCCATCATGCCGGCGCGGCCTCAGCCTGCCGCCGCGGCGCTGGCCCGACGACGACGCCATGGCATGCGCCACGGTTTGCCGGGGTGGAGTTCACTCCACAGCAGCCACACGGCGAGCGCGAGCGGCACGAGATGGACCCACCAGAGGCCGAGTTGCCCGCCCGGCGAATCCTTCTGGATCCAGACGCGCACCGCGGCCAGCAGGTTCGAATACAGGAAGTACGCGAGCACCGCGTAACCGACCCGGGCAAATCGCCCCTGGCGCGGGCGCAGGCGCGCGAGCGGCACCGCGAGCACCATCAGCACGAGCGCCATGACGGGCACCGCCGTGCGCCACGCCAACTCGGCGCGATCCTTCGGGTTGTTCGAAGCCATCAACGTCGCCGTGCCCATCATCTCGATCTTGTTCTTGCCCGCCTTCGCCTCGGGCAGGCGCACCGGAATCCCGTGCTCGCGGAATTCCACGATGCGCCAGTTCGGCGTGCCAGGCACGCCTTCGTAACGGCGCCCGTCGTACAGGATGAACATCTGCTCGGGCTGGCCCGCGCCGCGCTGCACCGCCCTTTCGGCCATTGCAATCTCGATCTTGTCGCCGACACTGCGCTGCACGAACACGCCGTACAGCTCACCCGTCTTCTCGACGCGCTCGGCGTAGAACACGGCGTCACCGCCAGCGAAGCTGCGGAAGCGCCCCGGCTCGAGCGCGCCGAACTGCGCCGCCCGCGTCGCCTCCAGACGAAGATCGTTCGACTTGATCCAGGCAGCCGGCACGATGCGGTAGGACAGCACCGCGAGCAGGGCTACCACGACCACCGCCAGCAGCGCGATCGGCCGGTAGATCCGCAACGGCCCGACGCCACAGGCCGTCATCGCCGTCATTTCGCTCTCGTGGTACAGGCGGCCGAGCGCCAGCACGATCCCGAGGAACAGGCCGATGGGCACGAGCACCGTGAGCTGCTGCAGCGTGGTGAGGCCGATCAGCGTCAGCACGATGCTGGCGGGAAAGCCGCTCGCTGCCGCCTGCCCGAGCACCCGCGCGAACTGGTTGGACAGCAGCACGATCAGCAGCACGCCGGTGACCGCGACGAAGGTCACGGTCACTTCGCGCAGCAGATAGCGGTCCAGGCGACTGAGCAAAGTTCGCGGGCCTCGGCGGGAATCGGTAAACTCGCCCGCTCAGTTTAACGGGCGAACCGGCGGCCGGGTACAAAGTCGACCCGCGCGGGAAACCTCAAGGACAAAGGACTGACCGATGCGCCTATTCGTCGCCACCGCCTCCCCCCACCGCCAGAAGACCGATTGCGCCATCGTCGGCCTGCATGAAGGCAGCGGCGGGTTCACGGGTTCGGCCGCAGCACTCGATACCGCACTGGCAGGCCGCCTCGGCCGGTTGATCAAGCGCGGCGACGTGCATGGTAAGACTGGCGAACTGCGCCTCATCGACACGGACGGCGCCGCCTGCCAGCGCGTCATGGTCGTGGGACTCGGCAAGAAGGGCGCCTTTGGCCGCAAGCAGTACCGCAAGGCGCTGCTTGCCGCGCTGGGCGCGATCGCCAAGACCGGCGCCCGTGACGCCGTGAGTTACCTGGCGGAATCTGTCGCCGAGCCCGATGCCTATTACGACGCCCGCCTCGCCGCCGAGGCGCTGGGCGCTGCGCTCTACCGTGTCCCCGCCATCCGCAGCGTGCGCAAACCCGCCGAGCCGGCACTGAAGTCGTTCGGCATTGCCCTCGCCGAGGCCAGCCAGAAGTCGGCCACGCAGCGCGGCCTCGACAATGGCCGGGCGATTGCCGCGGGCTCCGCCCTGACGCGCGATCTCGCCAACCTCCCGGCCAACGTCTGCACGCCGGGCTACCTCGCGCAGCAGGCGAAGGAACTCGCCCGGTCGTACCAGTCGGTGCGGACGCAGGTGCTCGAAGAACGCGACCTGAAACGGCTCAAGATGGGTTCGTTCCTGTCCGTCACCAACGGCACCGACGAGCCGGCCAAGCTGATCGTCATGCGCTACGACGGCGGTCGTGCGGGCCAGGCGCCCGTCGCGCTGGTCGGCAAGGGGGTCACGTTCGACAGCGGCGGCATCTCGCTCAAGCAGCCGCCGGGCATGGACGAAATGAAGTTCGACATGACAGGCGCTGCCAGCGTCTTCGGCGCGATCAAGGCCGCAGCCGAGATGGGACTCAAGCTCAACGTCGTCGGCATCGTTCCGGCCTGCGAGAACATGCCGAGCGGCCGCGCGACCAAGCCGGGCGACATCGTGCGCAGCATGTCGGGCCAGACCATCGAAGTGATCAACACCGACGCCGAAGGCCGCCTGATCCTGTGCGATGCGCTTACCTACGCGCGCCGCTTCAAGCCAGCGGCGGTCGTCGACATCGCGACACTGACGGGCGCCTGCGTGATCGCGCTCGGCGCGCACCTGAGCGCCGTCATGAGCAACGACGGCGAACTCGCGGGCGAGCTCACCGCAGCCGGCCTGCGCGCGGAAGACCGCTGCTGGCACATGCCGATGGCCGAGGAATACCACGAGCAGCTCAAGAGCAATTTCGCGGACTTCGCCAACGCCTGCGGTCGCGACGGCGGCGCCATCACGGCCGCATGCTTCCTCGCCAAGTTCACGGACGGCCTGCATTGGGCCCACCTGGACATCGCGGGCACCGCGTACCTCACGGGTTCGCACAAGGGCAGCACCGGACGCCCGGTGCCGCTGCTGCTGGACTTCCTGCTCGGCCGGGCCTGATGCCGCGCCGCACGCACCGTGGGCGCGCCTAAAGTCGACTTCTACACGCTCGGCGAACCCGACCGCCGGGCACGCCTGGTCACGGCGTGTCGCCTCGCCGAAAAAGCCTACGAGCAGGGGCTGCGGGTGGCCGTCCGCACGGCCAGTGCCGCGGAAACGGCGGAATTCGACGAGTTGCTGTGGACCTTTGCCGACCGCAGCTTCGTGCCGCACGTCGTCTGGCCGACCGAGCCGGACGTGGTCGCGGCTACCCCGGTCGTAGTGGGCAGCTCCAGCCTGCCCCACAGTCACCGCGACGTGCTGATCAACCTCGCGCCCGATGCACCCGCCGACTTTTCCGCCTATGCTCGAATCTGCGAAGTGGTCGGCGGCGACGAAGACGCCAGGAAGGCGGGCCGTCACCGCTGGCGAACGTACCGTGACGCAGGCTGCGCCCCCGAGGCGCATCCGCTCTGAGCGAGGCTCCGCTGCACCATGAACAACCTGTCCAACGACGATATCCCCGTCCTGACGGACATCGTCGAACCCAACATCGGTTCAGCCTCGGCCTTCATCAACGACACCAGCCGGTTCCTGGGTGAACTCGAAGCGCACCTGACGGCCGTGATCCACGAGCAGGCAGACGAGCTGGTCCATAACGCGCTGCGCGAAATGGAGGGCCTGCTGCTCGAACAGGTCTCGGACCGCCTCAAGGCCGAGCTGCCGCGGCTGATCTCGCGCGTCATCGCCGAGCACTTCAGGGGCCCGGGTCTCGCGAACTGAGCCGGGCAACCGCGGGACTGCCGCTATAATCGACGGTTCGCGCACGAGGCCGTCGATGGACAAGAGTTACTCCCCCCGAGACATCGAATCCCGCATCTACGCTGCCTGGGAAGCGGCCGGCTGGTTTGCGCCCGTCGGTGATGGCCCACCGTACTGCATCGTCATCCCGCCGCCGAACGTCACGGGCACGCTGCACATGGGGCACGCCTTCCAGCACACGCTGATGGACGTGCTGACCCGGCTGCACCGCATGGACGGCGATCGCACCCTCTGGCAACCGGGCACCGACCACGCGGGCATCGCCACGCAGATGGTCGTCGAGCGCCAGCTCGCCGCCGACGGCAAGACGCGGCACGACCTGGGCCGCGAGAAATTCGTCGAGCGCGTGTGGGAGTGGAAAGAAGAATCGGGCGGCACGATTTCGCGCCAGATGCGCCGGCTCGGCAACTCGGTCGACTGGTCGCGTGACCGCTTCACGATGGACGCAGGGCTCTCCGCGGCCGTGCTCGAAGTCTTCGTGCGCCTGCACGAGGACGGGCTGATCTATCGCGGCAAGCGTCTCGTGAACTGGGACCCGGTGCTGCACACTGCACTGTCCGACCTCGAGGTGATCGCGGAGCCCGAGGCCGGCAACCTCTGGCACCTGCGCTATCCGCTCGCGGACGGCAGCGGCCACATGATCGTCGCGACCACGCGACCGGAAACGATGCTCGGTGACACAGCCGTCGCCGTGAACCCCGCAGACGGGCGCTACCAGCACCTCGTCGGCCAGCAGATCCGGTTGCCACTCACCGGCCGTCTGGTGCCGATCATCGCCGACGACTACTGCGATCCGGCGTTCGGCAGCGGCTGCGTCAAGATCACGCCGGCGCACGACTTCAACGACTACGAGATCGGCAAGCGTCACTCGCTGCCGATGATCAACATCCTCACGGCCGACGCGAAACTCAACGACGAAGTGCCGGCGCAGTATCGGGGGCTCGATCGATTCGAAGCCCGCCAGCGCGTGGTTGCCGACCTCGAGACGGCGGGGCTGCTCGAGAAAGTTGATCCGCACACGCTGCCCGTGCCGCGCGGTGACCGCAGCGGCGCAGTACTCGAGCCCTGGCTCACGGACCAGTGGTACGTGCGCATCGCGCCGCTGGCCGCGCCGGCCATCGATGCCGTTGCAGATGGCCGCATCCGCTTCGTCCCGGACAACTGGTCGAAGACCTACTTCCAGTGGATGCGCAACATCCAGGACTGGTGCATCAGCCGCCAGCTCTGGTGGGGTCATCGCATTCCCGCGTGGTACGACGCAGACGGCAACATCTTCGTCGCGCGCAGCGAGGCGGCAGCGCAGGCCGCCGCGACCAGGCAGCATGGCAAGCCAGTCGCATTGCGCCAGGACGAGGACGTGCTCGACACGTGGTTCAGCTCGGCGCTGTGGCCGTTCTCGACGCTCGGCTGGCCGCAGCAGACGCGGGAACTCTCGTCGTTCTACCCCACGTCGGTGCTGGTCACGGGCTTCGACATCATCTTCTTCTGGGTGGCCAGGATGATCATGCTGGGCCTCAAGTTCCAGGGCGAGGTGCCCTTCAGCGAGGTCTACATCACCGGGCTCATCCGCGACGAGCACGGCAACAAGATGTCGAAGTCGAAGGGCAACATCATCGACCCGCTCGACCTCATCGACGGCATCGACCTGGAGACGCTGGTCGCCAAGCGCATCGCCGGCCTGATGCAGCCGCAGATGAAGAGCGCAATCGAGAAGGCGACGCGCAAGCAGTTCCCGCAGGGCATTGCGTCCTTCGGCACCGATGCGTTGCGCTTCACCTTCGCGGCGCTCGCGACCATGGGCCGCGACATCCGCTTCGACCTCGGTCGCGTCGAGGGCTACCGCAATTTCTGCAACAAGCTCTGGAACGCGGCGCGCTACGTGCTCATGAACACCGAAGAGCATGCGGCAGACATCGCGGCCGGCCCGTGCGAGTACTCCGTTGCAGACCGCTGGATCCGCGGCCGCCTCGGCGCCGCGGTTGCGAGCGTGCGCGCGAACCTCGCGGCCTATCGCTTCGACCTCGCTGCGCAGGCGATGTACGAATTCGTCTGGTACGAATTCTGCGACTGGTACATGGAACTCTCGAAGCCAGTGTTGCAAGGCACGGAAATGAACGACGACGCGCGACGCGGCACGCGCCGTACGCTGCTCGAGGTGCTCGAGGGCACGCTGCGCCTGCTGCACCCGCTGATGCCGTTCATCACGGAGGAGCTGTGGGGCCACCTGGGCGCGGTCGTGCCGGTTCGCGGCGTGGGGCAGGGCGGCGCGACGGCGGATCGGGTCATCGTGGCCGATTGGCCGCAGTCGATTCCAGAGCTCGATGCTCCGAAGCTTGAGGCGGACATGTCGAGCGTTCAGGACATCGTCCGCGCGATCAGCAATATCCGGAGCAAACTGAACATCGGGGCGCGGCGGGCGGTGCCGGCGTTCGTCGTGAGCGGCGACGGCGCGGTCCGGGCC
>JAPLSF010000131.1 GCA_026398785.1 Pseudomonadota bacterium
CGCGGTCCACGAACACATGGGCGAAGCAACGACGTCAACTGCACGCACCAACCTGCTCGGGCTCACCCGGGCTGGGCTGGAAGCGTTCGTCGTCGCAATGGGCGAGAAGCCCTTCCGTGCCCGCCAGCTGTTCAAGTGGATATACAAGCGCGCCGCGGGCGACTTCGATGCGATGACGGATCTCGGCAAGGATTTCCGGCGTCGTCTCGCCGAAATCGCCGAGATCCGCACGCCCGACATTCACCTGTCGCAGGTGTCGGCGGACGGAACACGCAAGTGGCTGCTCAAGCTCGAGAGCGGCCAGGCGATCGAGACGGTGTTCATTCCGGAGCCGGGTCGCGGCACGCTCTGCATCTCGAGCCAGGTCGGCTGCCAGATGGACTGCGGCTTCTGCTCGACGGCGCAGCAGGGTTTCAACCGCAACCTCGACACCGCCGAAATCGTCGGGCAGGTGTGGCTCGCCAACCGCGAACTCGGTTATTCGCCCGACGGCGACCGCGTCATCACCAACGTCGTGTTCATGGGCATGGGCGAGCCGCTCGCGAATTACCGCAACGTCGTGCCCGCAGCGGAAATCATGATGGATGACCTCGGGCTCGACCTCTCGCGCCGCCGTGTCACGGTGAGCACGTCCGGGCTCGTGCCGCAGATGATCCGCATCTCGGACGAAACCAACGTCGCCTTGGCCGTCTCGCTGCATGCGCCGAACGACGAGCTGCGCAGCCAGATCGTGCCGATCAACCGCAAGCATCCGATCAGGGAACTGCTCGACGCCTGCTGGCACTACGTCGAGAAGCAGAATGCGCGCAGCGTGACGTTCGAATACGTGATGCTCGACGGCGTCAACGACAAACCGCAGCATGCACGCGAACTCGCGCAACTGCTGCGCGGCCACCCGGCGAAGGTCAACCTGATCCCGTTCAATCCGTTCCCGGGCACGACCTTCCGGCGCTCGAGCGAGGAGGCGATCGAACGCTTTCGCGACCTGCTGATCAAGGGCGGCGTGATGGCCACGATCCGTCGCACGCGCGGTGACGACATCGACGCCGCCTGCGGCCAGCTCGTCGGTCGTGTCAACGACCGTGTCGCGACGCGGCTCGGCCAGAAGACCTTCCCCATCGCCGTGGTGCAAGGTTGATGCGCCTGCGCCAGCACCTCGCCCTGGTCGCCGCCGGCGTGTTCGCGCTGGCGGTGCTCGGTGTGCCGCGTGTCGGTGTCGCTGCCGAGCCCGGCAGTCGCGAGGCGATCGACCAGGCGGCCGCGGTCAACACCGAGCTCGCGCTCGCCTACATGCGCGAAGGCAATCTCAAGGCCGCACGCGAGAAGATCGACAAGGCCCTGCAGCAGAACGCGCGCACGGCCAACACCCAGATGGCCGCGGGTTTCGTCTACGACAAGCTCGGCGACAAGCGCAAAGCCATGTCGCACTTCGAGCAGGCAGTGAAGCTCGGTGGCAAGGACAACCCCGACGTCGTCGCGAACGCGGCTGTGTACTTCTGCATGAACGGCGAACCGAAGCGGGGCGAGCAGTACATGCTGCAGGCGGCGGCCAGTCCGCTCAACTCACACCCGGACGTCGCGTATGCCAATGCCGGCCGGTGCGCGCGGGGTGATGGGCGGCCAAAAGACGCCGAGACGAGTTTCCGCAAGGCGCTCGCGCTCAACCCGAAGCAAACCGATGCGCTGATGCAGATGGCAGAGCTCGCGCAGGAGGCCGGCAACGGGCTGCAGGCACGCGCGTTCCTCGAGCGCTACACCGCCGTCGCACCGGTGACAGCGGCGACGCTCTGGCTCGGCCGCAACATCGAACTGGGGCTAGGTGATGCCGCGCAGGCCGCGCGCTATTCGCAGCGCCTGAAGAACGAGTTCCCGACATCCGAGGAAACCGCGCTGCTCTTCGAAGCGGAACGGGCGAAGCCATGAATCCGCCCGATGCTGATGTCACCGAGCTCCCCTCGAGCCCGGGTGCGCGCCTGCGACGTGAGCGTGAAGCACAGGGCATCAGCCACCAGCAGGCGGCGGAATCGCTGAATCTCGACACGATGGTGCTTACGCACCTGGAAGCGAATGACTTTGCCGCGCTCGGCGCGCCGGTCTTCGTCAAGGGGCACTTGCGCCGTTACACAACGATGCTTGGACTCGACGAGGACGAGATCGTGTCGCTGTACGAGCACTCCAAGCAGCAGCTCGGTGAACCTTCGCTGGTGCCGAAGTCGCGGCTCGAAATGGCTCCCGTGCGCGGCAAGCCGCGCTGGCCCTGGGTCGTCGGCGGCGCAGTTACGTTTTTCATCGCCTCGGCACTCGTCGCGTACCTCTCTGAGCACGGCCTGCCCTGGGTCGACACGACCCCGGAAGAGTCCACTGCACCGGTCCTGCAGGAAGTGCCTGCCACGACCATGCAGTCGCCCGCTGGGGCGTCGACTCCAGCGATCGCAGGATCAGCCGAGGCTCCGTCCAGCGCCGCCGCTGCGCCGGCCGCTGCAGCTGCACCCATCGCGTTGCAACCCGGCCAGGTCAACCTGCGTGTGAAGTTCTCTGCCGATTCCTGGGTCGAGGTGTTCGACGGTTCCGGCAAGGCGGTGCTTTACGATCTCGGCAAGGCCGGGACCGAGCGCACGCTCACGGCGACCGCTCCCCTGAGCGTCACGATCGGTAATGCCGCATCCGTCGCGGTGACCGTCAATGGCCGCGTGCTGCCGGCCCTGCCGCGTGCGCAAGGGCAGGCGCTCGCGCGTTTCAGCATCGGTCCGGACGGGTCGCTGCGTTGAACCCGGTAACCGGACGATGAGCGAAACCCTGCAGGCCGTCCGCGGCATGAACGACGTGCTGCCCGACCAGACGGCGGCGTGGCAGCAGCTTGAACGCGCGGCCCGTGAAATCTTCGCGCAGTATGGCTACCGGGAGATCCGGCTGCCCTTGCTCGAGCGCACCGAGCTCTTCAAGCGCTCGATCGGCGAGTACACCGACATCGTCGAAAAGGAGATGTACACTTTCCGGGACCGTGGCGACGATTCGCTCACGCTGCGGCCCGAAGCGACGGCGGGCATCGTCCGCGCCTGCATGTCGAATGGCCTGCTGCACAACCAGCGCCAGAAGGTCTGGTTGATGGGCCCGATGTTCCGCTACGAGCGACCGCAGAAAGGCCGGTATCGCCAGTTCCACCAGATCGACGTCGAGGCCATCGGTTATCCTGGCCCGGACGTCGATGTCGAACTCATCCTGATGACAGCCCGCCTGTGGCGCGTGCTCGGTCTGCGCGGACTCAAGCTGAACCTCAATTCACTCGGCACTCCGGCGTCGCGTGTCGTGTATCGCGCGAAGCTCGTCGAGTATTTCCTGGGGCACGCGGCCGTGCTCGACGCGGACAGCACGCGTCGGCTCGAAGGCAATCCGCTGCGCATCCTCGACAGCAAGAATCCTGCGCTGGCCGCAGTCATCGCCGGTGCGCCCCTGATCACGGATCACCTCGATCCGGAATCAACCGCGCATTTCGCGACCCTCTGTTCGCAGCTCACCGGGGCCGGCATCGACTTCGTCGTCAATCCGCGCCTGGTCCGCGGGCTCGACTACTATTCGCGCACGGTGTTCGAGTGGGTAACGACCGACCTCGGCTCGCAGGACGCGGTCTGCTCGGGCGGCCGGTACGACGGCCTCGTCGCGCAGCTCGGTGGCGAGGCAGTTCCGGCAATCGGCTGGGCCCTGGGTGAGGAGCGCATCGTCGAGCTGATGCGGCTGCAGGGACTCGCCAGGGACGAAGGCAATCCGGACGTCTACCTGGTGCTAGCCGGTGCCGCGGCGGAAGCGGCGGGGCTCGGGCTGGCGGAGCGCATCCGCGACGGCGCGCCAGGATTGCGCGTGGAAACGAACTGCGGCGGCGGCAGCTTCAAGTCGCAGCTGAAGCGCGCGGACAAGAGCGGCGCCCGCCTGGCGGTCATCGTCGGCGACGACGAGGCGCTGCGGCGGGTCGCAGCGGTCAAGGCATTGCGCGGCCGGGAAGCTGCGCAGCGCGAAGTTGCATTCGATGAGCTTGCAGCGGAACTCGGCCGGGAACTGCAGGCGCAGCCGGCCTAATCACAGCGAGCTGTCCCGGCGGGACGGCAGATGGAGTGGGTGAAGTGGAAGACCTCTCAGACAACGAACGCGAAGAACAACTGCGGCGCTTCTGGGCCGAGAACTGGCTCTGGATCGTGGGCGGCATCGCCCTCGGCCTCGGCGGCCTGGCGGGCTGGCAGTACTGGCAGAAGTCCAAGCTCAATGCGTCCGAGCAGGACGAGGCGTCGTACGTCGCCGTGCTCGACTCGCTCAGCAAGAACGACAAGGACGCGGCTGCGAAAAAGGCGGGCGAGCTGCGTGGCCTGCACCCCAAATCGCCGTACGCCGACCAGGCCGATCTGGCGCTCGCGCGCTTTGCGGTGGACACACGCGACTTCGATGAGGCCGCGAAGCGCCTGCGCGTGGTGGCCGAATCCTCGCGCGATCCCGAGCTGCGCCTGATCGCACAATCACGCCTTGCCCGCGTGCTCGCCGAACAGGGTAAGCACGACGACGCGCTCAAGCTGCTCGATGTCACGAACGCCGGTTCCTTCACGCCGGTCTTCCTCGAAATCCGCGGCGACGTGCTCGCGGCCAAGGGCGACATCGCCGGCGCGCGCCAGGCCTACGATTCGGCGCTTGCCGCAACGACCTCGGTCCAGGCCCAGGCATTCGATCGCGAATACGTGGAACTGAAGCGCGCTGCGCTGCCCGCGACGGTCACGGCCGCCGCGCCGGCCGCTGCGCCGGCTGTGGCGCCAGCTGCTGCTGCGCCGCCGGCGGTTGCTCCGGTAGAAGGCGACAAGCCATGAATTACCGTCGTCCATCACTGGTCGCAGCCGCCTGTGCAGCGAGCCTGCTGGTCCTGATCGCCGGGTGCGACAAGGACAAGAAGGGCGTGGAACCGCCCGCCGAGCTGGTGGACCTGAAGCCGACGCTCGCGGTTCAGAAGATGTGGGACACGGGCGTTGGCGGCGGCGGTGAAAAGCTGCGCCTGGCGCTCGGCCTCGCGCTCGATCGCGGCGTTCTATACACGGCGGCACGCGACGGTGAAGTGGTCGCGCTCGATCCGGCTACGGGTCGGGCGAAGTGGTCGCAGGATACGAAGGCCGACCTGGCCGCGGGTCCTGGGGTCGGCGGCAGCGTCGTGGCAGTCGGCACGAGCGACGGCCAGGTGATCGCGCTCGACGTCGCGTCCGGCAAGGTCGCGTGGAAGGTGTCGGTCAGCAGCGAAGTGCTGGCCGCCCCGCTCGCCACCGGCGATCGCGTCATCGTGCGCTCGGTTGACGGCCGCGTGCACGCGCTCGATGCCTTGACCGGAAAATCGCAGTGGACCGGCGAGGAGCCGGTGCCGAAGCTGTCGTTGCGCGGTACGGCGCCGCCCGTGCTGGCCAAGGACAACGTCGTCGCTGGATTCGATTCGGGCAAGGTCGTCGCATTCGCGCTCGCCTCTGGCGATATTGCGTGGCAGGCGCAGGTCACGACGCCGGGCGGCCGCTCGGAACTCGACCGTCTCGCCGACGTCGACAGCGCCGTGCAGGTCGATGGCAATGACGGATTTGCCGCCGGCTATCAGGGCCGCGTCGTCATGCTGGCACTCGACTCCGGCCAGATCTGGTGGAGCCGCGATCTTTCCAGCTACCGCGCGCCCGCGCTCGACGACACGCAACTTTACGTCGCCACTTCGGACGGCAGCGTCGTTGCGCTGCGCCGCCGTGACGGCGCTGTGGTCTGGCAGCAGGACGGCCTCAAGCGCCGAGGCCTGAGCGCGCCCGCCGTCGTCGGCAACGCGGTGATCGTCGGTGACTTTGACGGCTACCTGCACTGGCTCGACCGCGATTCGGGCAAGTTCATCGCCCGTGAGCGTCCGGGCGGTGAGCGCATCAGCATGGCTCCGGTCACGGACGGTGATCGCGCCTACGTGATCGACGACGGCGGCCGTGTCGTCGCCTTCCGCAGTGGCGCGCCCGCGGGGCGTTGATGTGCTGCCAGTCGTCGCCCTGGTCGGGCGTCCAAACGTCGGCAAGTCGACGCTCTTCAACGCGCTGACGCGCACGCGCGACGCGCTCGTCGCCGACGTGCCGGGCCTGACCCGCGACCGCAAGTACGGCTATGCCCGTCACGAAGGCCGCTCGTGCGTCGTGATCGACACCGGCGGCCTCGTCGAGTCCATCGTCGGCGGCATCGAGCGGCTGATGGCCGAGCAGACATTGAAGGCGGTCGAGGAAGCCGACCGCGTGCTCTTCGTCGTCGATTCCCGCCAGGGCTGCACGCCGCAGGATCTGCACGTCGCCGACCTGCTTCGCCGCAGCGGCAAGCAGGTATTGGTCGTTGCCAACAAAGCCGAAGGCCTCGACGACGACATGGCACAGGCCGAGTTTCATCGCTTCGGCTTCGGCGAGCCCATCGCCATTTCTTCTGCGCACAAGCAGGGTCTGGACGCACTCATCGAGCGCGCGCTCGAAGGCCTCGAAGGCGCGCTCGATGCCCCTGACGTGCTGGGCTACACCGCCGGCACGATCCGGGTTGCCGTCGTCGGCCGCCCGAACGTCGGCAAGTCGACGCTGATCAACCGGTTGCTCGGCGAAGAACGGTTGATCGCATTCGACCAGCCCGGCACCACGCGCGACACGGTCGAGGTCCCGTTCGAGCGCGATGGGCTGCCGTACGTGCTGATCGACACTGCGGGCGTGCGACGCAAGTCGAAGGTCAACGAGACCGTCGAGAAGTTCAGCGTCGTCAAGACGCTGCAGGCCATCGATCGCGCGAATGTCGTGATTGGCGTCCTCGACGCGCACGACACCGTAGCCGAGCAGGACGCAAGCCTGATGGGCCTGGTGGCCGAGCAGGGCAGGGCGCTCGTCCTCGCGATCAACAAGTGGGACGGCATCCCGCAGGATCAGCGCGACACGATCCGCGACGGGCTCGACCTGCGCTTCGACTTCCTGCGCTTTGCCTACGTGCACTTCATCTCGGCACGGCATGGCACCGGCGTCGGCGAAATGATGGAGTCCGTCCTCAAGGCCTACCGCGCCGCCATGAAGGAGCTGCCGACCAAGGACCTGACGCGGGCCCTCGAGCAGGCGCTCACGATCCACCAGCCGCCGCTGGTGCGCGGCCGGCGCATCAAGCTGCGCTATGCCCACCAGGGCGGCCGCAATCCGCCGGTCGTGGTCATCCACGGCAACCAGACCCAGCACGTGCCCGACACCTACCGCCGGTTCCTCGAGAACCATTTCCGGGAGATGTTCCGGTTGAAAGGGACGCCGATGCGGGTCGAGTTCCGGACCGACGAAAACCCGTTCAAGGGCCGTCGCAACGAGTTGACCCCGCGCCAGGTCCGGAGCAAGAAGCGGCTGATTTCGCGCTCCAGGGGCGGCAAGAAGGTCGGTAAGCGCTGACAGACCCGGCGGCGGCGCCCGGGACTGATAACTGCCGGTTCTGACCGGCTATCCTGTCAAGCTAGTGGCCCGACGGGCCCGGTCTAGACTGGACTCATGCTCATGGCCGTCGCCAGAACATCGCCAACTGCCGCCCACGACCTGCCGGCCACCCGGTTGGCCCTGCTGGACGAGCCGTTGCGCCTTTACCGCGGCGGAGTAATCGAGCACCCGGTCATTGCCTACGAAACCCTCGGCACGCTGAATGCGGCGCGCGATAACACGCTGCTGCTGTTCACCGGACTTTCGCCGTCCGCGCACGCGGCTTCCTCGCCGGCGGACCCGAAGCCGGGCTGGTGGGAATCGATGATCGGCGCGGGCAAGCCGATCGACACGAGCCGGTTCTACGTGGTCTGCATCAACTCGATCGGCAGTCCCTACGGCTCGTCGAGCCCGGCATCGATCGACCCGCGCACCGGCCGGCCCTTCGGCATTGCCTTCCCGGAGGTTTCCCTCGAGGACGTTGCCCGCGGCGGCTACGAGGTGCTGCGCGAGCTCGGCATCGAGTCCGTCGCCTGCGTCGCTGGCCCCTCCATGGGAGGCATGACCGTCCTCGCCTTCGCCGCCCAGTTTCCAGGCGTGTCGCGCAACGTCATGTCGATCTCTGGCGCCACTGCTGCCAACCCGTTCGCCATTTCGCTGCGTTCGCTGCAGCGTGAAATCGTGCGCAACGATCCGGCCTGGCGCGGTGGCAACTACGAGCCCGGTCGCGGCCCGCGCCAGGGCATGCGCATGGCGCGCAAGCTCGGCACCATCACGTACCGCTCGCACGAGGAGTGGGACCAGCGCTTCGGCCGTCGGCGCGTGGCGGAAACCACGGGACAGCCTGGCGATTTCCGTGCGCAATTCGAAGTCGAATCGTACCTGGAGCACCAGGGCCAGCGGTTCGCCGACGTCTACGACGCCAATTGCTATCTCTATCTTTCACGCGCCATGGATCAGTTCGACCTCGCCGAACATGGCGCGGGCTCGCTCGATGCGGCCTTTGCGAAGTTCAGTGGCGTGCAGCGGACGCTGGTGCTCGGCGCGCAGACGGATATGCTCTACACGATCGACCAGCAGGCGTTGATCGCCGAGCATTTGCGCAAGGCCGGTGTCGACGTCGAATTTCACGGGTTCCAGTCGCCGCAGGGCCACGATGCCTTCCTCGTGGACAACGCTCGTTTCGAGCCGGTGATCGCCGGGTTTCTTGCGAAACTCGGCTAACCCCTTCCTGCACTCACTTCCCCAGCAGCAGCTCGGGATTCACCATCGCCCGGTTCACGCTCACGCCCCAGTGCAGGTGCGGGCCCGTCACCCGGCCGGTCGCCCCGACCAGTCCCAGCACGTCGCCTTCCTTCACGACGTCACCCGTCTTCACGTCGATGCGGCTGAGGTGGCAGTACATCGTGAGCACGCCCTGGCCGTGGTCGACGAACACGGTGTTGCCGTTGAAGAAGAAGTCGCCGGTGTCGACGACGCGGCCAGCCGCCGGATTGCGGATCGGGGTGCCGGTCGGCGTGGCGATGTCCATGCCACTGTGCGGCTTGCGCGGCAGGCCGTTGAAGACGCGACGCTTGCCGTACGAATCCGAACGCTCGCCCGGCACCGGCACGGTCCAGCGCCACGTCGGTGACAGGCTCTCGCTGTAGGTGGCCAGCGCGCGCTCAGTGCGCTCGGACTCGGCGTCGATGCGCTTGAGGTCTTCCGGCAGTGGATCGGCTTTGCGCGGTTCGACCGTCAGGTTCTGCGTGGCGTACGTCTTGGGCGCGACGGTGAACGCGATCTCGCGATCCTTGTCGCTCGCCGATGGCGTCACGAGCTTGACCACTTGCCGGCCAGGCTCAGTCGCGAGCGGAATGCCGACGACTGCCTTCCAGCCTTCCGCGGTGCGGACGATCGGCGAGCGGTACTCACCGTAATACGCGGCGCCGGGCGATTCGGCGCCTGCGCCGAGGTCGAGGATCGCGATGCCGCCGGGCACACGCGTGTCGCGCGGCAGTGTGACGGCGTCTGCGGCACCTGCAGGAGCAGCGAAGCCGAGGCTCATCGATACGATCAGTGGTGTGAGCACGCGCCAGGCTCGCCCAACGTGCCAGGACTCACGCCGGGATTCGGTCGCGCGGGACGCCGTAAACCCATCCATGGGGGCTCCGGCCGCGGCGTCCATGCCGCGGACGGCCCGCCCGCCCGAATCCCGGCGTGAGTCCCGTCGCGTTGGGACGAACCTTGTGCGCGCGGATGCGGATGTCGCGTTCGTCATTGCCTTGGCTTCGGCCTCTTCTTCGGCGCAGCTGCGGGTTTCGCGGCCGCAAACACCTCCGTGACCGTCGCACGCACGGAGCCGCGCGCCACGCGCGCATCGATTCGTGTGCCCGGCGTGAGCGTCGACGCGTCGGTGACGACGTGCGAGCCGGAATCCGTGACGATCGCGTAGCCGCGCTCGAGCGTCGCCAGCGGGCTGACGGCGTTCAGCGTGCGCATCGAGCGTTCGAAGCGTTCGCGCGCGACCTGCAGTCGCCGCTGCATCGCGCCCGGCAGGCGACGCTGCGCAACCTCCAGGCGCTGCTGCAGCGGCGTGAGGCGACGCGCAGGGCTGCTGCGACCGAGGAGGGCTGCGGCGTTCG
>JAPLSF010000268.1 GCA_026398785.1 Pseudomonadota bacterium
ATTCAGCTTCAGCGCCACCGGAAAATCCCGGCCCACGGCCTTGCGCACGGCACGCAGCGTCTCGAGCAGGAAGCGGGCGCGGTTCGTGAGCGAGCCGCCCCAGGCATCCGTGCGCTGGTTCGTGATCGGCGACAGGAACGAGCTGATCAGGTACCCGTGGGCCCCGTGCACCTGCACGCCGGTGAATCCGCACTCGCGCACGACCTGCGCCGCGTGCGCAAACCTGCCGATGAGATCGACGATCTCGCCCTCGGTCAGGGCACGCGGCCGCGCGTAATTGCCGAGCAACTTGAGTTGCACGGCAGACGGCGCGAGTGGACGACCGGTGACATAACGCGGCGATTGGCGGCCCGCATGCGCAACCTGCACCCAGAGCTGGTTGCCGCTGGCCGTCCCGGCCTTGGCCCACGCGGCAAGCCGCGCGCGGGCCTCGGCGTCGAACGTGCGTGGTTCTGTCTGGTCGACGGCGACGTTGCCGGGCCGCTCTACGTCGAACCGGTCCACCTGCAGGTTGCCGGTGATCAGCAAGCCGCTGCCGCCCTCGCTCCAGGTGCGGTACAGGCGCTCGAGCGCAGGCGTTGCACGCAACCAGGCGTCGGCCAGCCCTTCGGTCATCGCGGCCTTGGCGAGCCGGTTCGGCAGCACGACGCCACAGGGCAGCGACAGGGGCTGTGTCAGGACGTCCATCGTTTAACCTCTCCCGATTGCGGGGTATGATCGTTCGATCGAATGCGCGGGCGCCGCGGCGTCCCGCGCCACACCAACGAGAACAGGGTGGAGGTTTCGCCGATGCTGACCAGGGACAAGCTGACGATTGTGCAGTGGCAGGCCGTGCGCAACACGCCGCATCACGTGATCATCGCAGTATCGTCCTCGGGCGGCAGCGCCTTCGACGAGATGCTCGAGCGCTCTGCGGGCCTGCAAGGCATCGTCGATGCCATCCACAGCACGCATCCGCTGGTAAGCGAGATCGGCGGCAGCACGCACATCATGCAGGCGCAGGACGACGTCCGGAAGTGGTTCTACACGCTGGACGAAGGCCACCGCACGCCGGACAAGCTGCAGGAAAAAGCGCTGGAAACGGCACGCCACGCGCTCGAGGCGCTCGGTACGCATGGCAGCGCGGAAGACCTGATGCATTACGGTGAGTTCGTGCTGTCACTGGCCACGCGCGTTGCACGCGCAGCGCGCGAAGGCGACCTGCTGGGCATCGGCGGCGAACTCGTGAGCGAGAAGGAGCGCAAGTTCATCGAGCGTCTCGACCAGCTCGTCCAGGAACGTCGTACCCGCTGAGCCGCCGGGAGCCGGCACGCGCCGGTCCCAGTTCCCACCAACCTGACGACCGGGCCGCGCGGCCCGGTCTTCGTTTACGCGGCCTTGGCCGTCACCTTGGCGGGCGTCTTGCGATCGCCCACCAGGTACGCTGCGAGCGCCGGCAGCAGCAGGATCGCGCCGAACATGTTCACCAGGAACATGAAGCAGAGCAGGATGCCCATGTCGGCCTGGAACTTCAGGGCCGAGAACGTCCACGTCGCCACCGAGATCGTCATGGTCACGGCCGTGAACACCGACGCCGTGCCGCGCTGCTTGAGCGCCTCGACGAACGCATCCTTGAGCTTGAGGCCGCCGTCTTCCATCTCGTGCTTCATGCGCTCGAAGAGGTAGATGCCGTAGTCGACGCCGACGCCGACGCCCAGGGCCACCACCGGCAGCGTGTTCACCTTCACGCCGATCCCCAGGATCGCCATCAGCGCGTTGCACAGGATCGTCACCAGCGCGAGCGGCAGGATGATGCAGAGCGTGATCGGGAACGAACGGAACGTGATCAGGCAGAGCACCATCACCGACGCGAACAGCGCAAGGTTGACCCACTTGTCGGCGGCCTCGACCGCCTCGTTGGTGGCCGCCATGACGCCGACGTTGCCGCTCGCAAGCCTGAAAGTGACGCGCTCGGTGTCGCCGCCGGCCGCCTTGAAGTCCTTCACCTTCTGCACGATATGCTCGATCGTCTGCGCCTGGTGATCGGTGGTATAGATGCTGATTGGCATCGCCGTGCAGCGCGAGTTCATGAACT
>JAPLSF010000190.1 GCA_026398785.1 Pseudomonadota bacterium
ATCCAATCGTCCAGACGTTCCGGGAACAGCGTCGCTTGCGCTCGGCTCTCACCTTCGATGAACCGCTTCATCGTGCACTCCCTCGTGTGGCACGATGATATTCGCATAAATTACGCGATCGTTTTCACACAGCCTCGACCCTTTGCAGCCTGTCGCGTCTTGGAAAGCAGTCATTCGCGACGTTTGCTAGGCACCCTGAATTCGGCGTCCGACGATCGGCGCGAGGATCCGTCGCAGCCGCGGTAGTCACTGCAGGGTGTTCTTGTAGATCTTGCCGTCCTTCATGATCACGACGAAGTTCTTGCCCGGGTCGCCGACCAGAGCGAGATTGGCGATCGGATCGCCGTCGACCAGCAGCATGTCCGCCAGCGCGCCCTCCTGGATCACGCCGAGCTTTCCGGGATAGGGGTTGCGCGGGCCAGACAGCGCCAGCAGTTCGGCATTGTCGTGGGTCACGAGCTTGAGCACCTCGCGGGGTGTCATCCAGTGCTTCAGCTTGAGAATGTCCGTATTCTGGTTCTTCATCTGCGCCGGCACGAACATCAGGTCGGTGCCCCAAGCGAGCTTGACGTGATACTTCCGTGCCCACTTGAATGCGTTGTCGGTGCCTTCGACGACGGTGTGTTTCTTCGCTTTCGTCGACGGGCTTGCAGTTGGGGGCGCCTCGTCCAGTGCCTGAAGGCTGAGCCAGATCCCTTTTTCGGCGAGCAGCTGCATCGTTGCCTCATCCAGCAGCTGCCCGTGCTCGATGCACTTCACGCCGGCTTCAACCGCCCGCCGCACCGCCCTGGGCGTATACGCATGCACGGTAACGTAGGTGTTCCAGTCGTCGGCCGCCTCGACGGCAGCCTTCAGTTCGTCCAGCGTGTATTGGGACACGTCGAGCGGGTCATAGGCCGAGGCCGCGCCGCCGCCCGCCATGACCTTGATCTGGCTCGCGCCGGCGCGCAGGTTTTCGCGGGTCGCCGTCAGCACCTCGTCGCGGCCGTCTGCGATAAAGCCGATGCCCATCAACTCGCCGGTCGTCAGCTGGCCGCCAAATCGGCGGGAACGATCCTCCGGCATGCGGAAGTCGCCGTGTCCGGATGTCTGCGAGATCATCGCGCCGCTGGGGTAGATCCGCGGCCCGATGTTCTTACCCTGATCGATCGCCCGCTCGATGCCGAAAACGGGACCGCCCATGTCCCGGGCGGCCGTGAAGCCACGGAGCAGCATCAGCCTGGCCTCCTCTGCTGCCTTCGCTTCGAGCGCTCCGAACGTCGCCTTCGGATCCATCATCTCGGCCTGCGAACTGGCGCTCATGAAGATGTGCACGTGGTTGTCGATCAGGCCCGGCATCAGCGTGCGACCGGTGCCGTCGATGATTGTGACCGCGGAAGTGGCCGGAACCGCAGCGGCACCAATCGCCGCAATCGTGTTGCCGCGCACGAGCACGGCTGTCGGGCCGGTAAGTGCTTCGGACGTACCGTCGAACACGCGCACGTTCCGGAAGAGCACCTCGTTAGCCGGCGGCTCCGCAGCCGGTGCGGTCAACACGGGCACGAGCGCCAGCACGCCCATCATCATCCGCAATTGAATCAGGCGGAACGCTATGTACATGATTTGTTTCCCCAGTCGGTCGTTGTAATTCTTGACCGGCTAATAGACTAGCCTGCGATGGTCGCCAACGCGCGTGTTCCGCTCGGTCGAGGCGCTAGTGACGCGAACGTCTGCTAACGGCGCCTTAGCTCGGCGGCCGCTTCTGGCCGGCTCCCGCCTGTCAGATCACGACCGCAAAGCGGCCGTTCACCATTCTGAACGGGTCATACGGCCCTAGTTCGCCGCGTACGAACTTACTCCCCCGGATCACAACGTGCGGCGAGATCCTTGCGCGCTCACGCACCGCTGACCAGGTCACCCAGGTTAACGGTGGCCGGATTCGACAGTTCTAATTGTCATAACGAACCGCGTTAGAACAAGAACAACAACTTACGAAAATTCTCCGGCAACTTTAATCGTACTTCGACAGCTTTAATTGTCAAAAAGCAGAGCCTTGATTCCCCTGCGGGAATTACTCCACCGTCACCGACTTCGCCAGGTTCCTGGGTTGATCGACGTCCGTGCCCTTGAGAATGGCGCAGTGATACGCCAGCAGCTGCAGCGGAATCGTGTACACCGCCGGCGCCTGGAAATAGCTGACGTGCCGCGGCATCTCGATCACGTGCACGCCGTCCGACGACTCCATCCCTGACTCCGGATCGGCGAACACGTACAGCTCGCCACCGCGCGCCCGTACTTCCTGCAGGTTCGACTTCAGCTTCTCGAGCAGGTCGTTGTTCGGCGCGACCGTGATGATCGGCATGTCGGCGTCGACGAGTGCGAGCGGACCGTGCTTGAGTTCGCCCGCCGGATACGCCTCGGCGTGGATGTACGAGATTTCCTTGAGCTTGAGCGCGCCTTCCATCGCGATCGGATACATCGGTCCGCGACCGAGGAACAGCGCGTGATGCTTGTCGACGAAACGCTTCGCCAGTTCCTTGATGACCGGATCGAGTTTCAGCGTCGCCTCGATCAGCGACGGAATGCCGAGCAGTCGCTGCACGAGACCGCGCTCACGCTCGGCATCGGCGCTGTGAAACTTGGCGAGCGCCACCACCAGCATGCCGAGCGCGGTCAGCTGCGTCGTGAACGCCTTGGTGGATGCGACGCCGATCTCGGGACCCGCGCGCGTCAGCATGACGAGTTCGGACTCGCGCACCAGCGAGCTTTCCGGAACGTTGCAGATCGCGAGCTGCGACAGGTAACCCGCCTGCTTGGCCATTCTGAGCGCGGCCAGCGTGTCCGCAGTTTCGCCCGATTGCGAGACGGTCACGAACAGCGTGTTCTTCGGCACCACCGGATTGCGATAGCGATACTCGCTGGCGATCTCGACCCAGCATGGCAGCCGGCAGATCTGTTCGATGAAATACTTGGCCACGACGGCCGCGTGGAAGCTGGTGCCACACGCAACGATGCGCACGGCTTCGGTCCTGGCGAAGACCGCCTGCGCCGCTGGACCGAACGCGGCTTCCAGCAACTTGCCGCCTGCCACGCGCTCCTCGAGCGTCTGCGCGACGGCGCGCGGCTGCTCGTGGATTTCCTTCAGCATGTAGTGCGGGAAATCGCCCTTTTCCGCCGCATCGGCCGAAAGTTCGCTCTGGTGCACCTTGCGCTGGATTGTGTTGCCGTCCTTGTCCAGGATCCGGTAGCTGTCGCGGCGGATTTCGCAGACGTCGCCTTCCTCGAGGAAGACGAAGCTGCGCGTCACCGGCAACAGCGCGGCCACGTCGGAGGCGACGAAGTTCTCGCCGTCACCCAGGCCGATGACGACCGGACAGCCTTGGCGCGCAAGGACGAGGCGCTCTGGGTCCTGCTGCGAAATCACGACGAGTGCATAAGCACCTTCGAGCTCGGCCACGGTCGCGCGGACCGCCTTGAACAGGTCGGCGGTCTTCTGCAGATGGTAGTGAACGCGGTGTGCGATCACTTCGGTGTCGGTCTCCGAAGTGAACTCGTAGCCTGCGGCCTGCAGCTCCGCACGCAGCTCTTCGTGGTTCTCGATGATGCCGTTGTGGACGAGCGCGATGCCGTCCCTGGAAATGTGAGGATGCGCGTTGCGCTCGCTCGGCACGCCGTGCGTGGCCCAGCGGGTGTGCGCAATGCCGAGCAGGCCGCTCGTGGGATCGGCATCGAGCGCGTCCTGCAACATGCGGACCTTGCCGACCGCACGCAGCCGCTTGATCGTTCCCGTGCCGTCCAGCACGGCGACGCCCGCGGAGTCGTAGCCCCGGTACTCGAGGCGCCGCAGGCCCTCGATCAGGATGGGGACGACATCACGCCGCGCGACGGCACCAACGATTCCGCACATGCTCAATCCTTTTTGGGCGGGGCGGCGAGACTAACAGTTTTTCGTTGCGGATCAAAGGACTACGCTCGCCTGGACGGTCTCGCGCAGTCCCCTCCAGCCTGACTGAGCACCCATCTTAATGCCCCGTAGGGTGGCTGCACGGCTTCGCGTCACATTCGACCGCATGGATGGAGCACGCAGCCGCACGCGCGGGAGAGCCCCGACGGGATTCAGGCCGCTGGAAGCAGCTCGAAGTGACGTCCGACGACGCGATACAGCGAAGTGTCCGCTGGCACCAGCGGCAGGCCGAGGTCGCGTTCGAGACGGTCGATCCAGTGCGCCGTGCGGATGCCGGTGCCGACGATGATCATCGCCTCCGCGTCGGGCGCGGTGGCCCGCGTGCGGCGCAGGCTCGCGAAGACTTCGTCCTCGCTGAACCGGTAGTGCCGGGCGCTCACGCTGGGCTGGTCCGCAAACAATCCTTGTTCGACGAACGTCTGGAACGCCTCGATGCGGTAGTCGCCTTGCTCAGGCAGCCGAAGCCCGGCCCGTCCTGGATGATCAGCTCGCATCCTGCTTCGGTCAGCATTGTCGCAGCCGTGACCAGGTGCGGCTCGGACGCTGCAATGGCAGCGAAGCTGTAGTCGAACCCGGGTGGCGGCAGGATCGTCTGCTGCAGGTGCAGCTGTCCCGGATACAACCGCTCGAGGTCGGGCGCGTTGGGGTCCATCCAGCC
>JAPLSF010000070.1 GCA_026398785.1 Pseudomonadota bacterium
TGGGCGCCCGATCAACGCAATGCGGTGAACATCGCGCGCATTGCCGAGCAGGCGGGCATCCAGGCACTCGCCGTGCACGGCCGCACCCGTGCCTGCCGCTTCAATGGCGAAGCCGAGTACGCGACCATTGCTGCGGTGAAACAATCCGTTCGCATTCCGGTCTTTGCCAACGGCGACATCGACTCGCCCGCCAAGGCGATCGAAGTACTGCGGGCGACCGGCGCCGACGGGATCATGATCGGGCGCGCGGCGCAAGGGCGGCCGTGGATTTTCAGCGAGATCGACGCCTTGCTGCTGGGACGGATCCAGCCGCCTCCTGCCATCCGGGAAGTGCGTGATATCATGCTCACGCACCTGCGCGATTTGTACGAATTTTACGGCCCCGAGCCCGGCGTCAGGATCGCGCGCAAGCACATCGGATGGTATTGCTCAGGACGCCCGCAGGCGCAGGCGTTCCGTCAGTCCGTCATGCAGGCGGTGTCGGTCGAGACACAGCTCGCGCAGGTGCGTGACTACTTCGACGCGCTGGAAGACTCCGCGGCCGCCGTGGCGGCCTGACGATACTTCTGGCGCTCCGCGGCACGACGAACAGAACGAGAGGAAGCCCCGCGATGGCGGCGCGCAGCAAACAAGCAAACACCCGACGCGAGCCGAAACCGGCCGCCCACGCGACCAACGGCCACGGCGTGCCGCTGCGTTCGCTCACCGAGCAGGCACTCGACAGTTACTTCGCGAGTCTCAATGGCCACGCTCCCGGTCACTTGTACGACCTGGTGCTGCGCGAAGTCGAAGAGCCGCTCTTTCGTGCGGTGCTCGATTTCTCGGCCGGCAACCAGAGCCGCGCCGCCGATATTCTCGGCATCAACCGCGGCACGCTGCGCAAGAAACTGCGCGTCTACGGCATCGCAGGCTGACGCCCGTGAACCCGCCGGTCCTGCGCGCACTGATCAGCGTTTCCAACAAGGAAGGCCTGCTCGAATTCGTGCAGGAGCTGGCACGCCGCGGCGTGCAGATCATTTCGACCGGCGGCACGGCCCGTCTGCTGCGCGGCGAAGGCATCGAGGCGATAGACGTGTCCGCGGTGACCGGTTTCCCGGAGATCATGGACGGCCGGGTCAAGACACTGCACCCGAAGATCCACGGCGGCCTGCTCGGTCGCCGCGGAATCGACGACGCCGTGATGCGCGAGCACGGCATCGACGCAATCGACCTGGTCGTCGTCAACCTGTACCCGTTCGCCGCGACGATCGCCAAGCCTGGCTGCACGTTCGAGGACGCCGTCGAGAACATCGACATCGGCGGGCCGGCGATGGTGCGCGCCTCCGCCAAGAATCATGACCGTGTCGCGATCGTGGTCGACCCGCTCGATTACGGCTCGGTGCTCGCCGAGATGGATCGCGCGGACTGCGGCATCGGCGACGACACCCGGCTGCGACTCGCCGCCAAGGCCTTCGCACACACGGCGCAGTACGACGCAATGGTGGCTTCGTACCTGTCGCAGGCGGTTCGCTCCAGCGGCACTGGCGGCACGGCAGCGGCCGACTTCCCCGACCTGCTGCCCCTGCAGTTCCGCAAGCGGCTCGACCTGCGCTACGGCGAAAACCCGCATCAGCAGGCCGCGTTCTACGTCGCGAGCGACGCACAGGGCGCCAGCGTGGGTTCGGCCTCGCAACAGCAGGGCAAGGAACTCTCGTTCAACAACCTGGCGGACGCCGACACCGCGCTCGAATGCGTGCGGCAGTTCGAAGCGCCCGCGTGCGTCATCGTCAAGCATGCGAACCCCTGCGGCGTCGCGGTCGCGACCACGATTCGCGCAGCGTACGACCATGCCTACCGCACGGATCCCACGTCGGCTTTCGGCGGCATCATCGCTTCAATCGCCCGCTGGATGCAGCGACAGCGTCGGCGATCATCGAGCGCCAGTTCGTCGAAGTGATCGTTGCGCCGACGGTCGAGCCGGAGGCGCGTGAAATCTGCTCGAAGAAGGAGAACGTGCGCCTGCTCGTCACCGGGCCGTTCACGCCGAGCAACAGCCGCGTCGATATGCGCAGCGTCAACGGTGGTCTGCTGGTGCAGACGCGCGATCTCGGCATGGTCGCGCCGGCGGACTTCAAGGTCGTCACGAAGCGGGCGCCGACGGCGCAGGAGATGCGCGACCTCACCTTCGCCTGGCAGGTGTGCAAGTTCGTGAAGTCGAACGCGATCATCTTCGCGCGCGACGGCATGACCATCGGCATCGGCGCGGGCCAGATGAGCCGCGTCTACAGCACGCGCATCGCCGCCATGAAGGCACGTGACGGCGGCCTCGAGCCCGCGGGTTCGGCCATGGCGTCCGATGCG
>JAPLSF010000088.1 GCA_026398785.1 Pseudomonadota bacterium
TTACGAGCCTGCCCGCCTCGACGCGCTACGAGCAGGATTGTCGGCGACCGGAATCGAAGGTCTCTGGGTCCATTGCCATGCTTGCGCTGGCCGCAAGCTGTTCGCGCGCTCGGGCTGGTACCTGGCCTGGGGCGCACCAACCTCGCTCGACGCTGCAGGGCTCGTGCACGGGCCGGCTGCGTTCCAGCAACTGCTGCCCGACCTGCACGCGCAGTCAGTCGTGCTGGCTCGCGATCATCTCGATCCGGCCCCTGGTGTCGCGGTGCTCGATTTGTACTGCGGGATCGGCACTACTCTGCGCCAATGGGCGTCGGCCGGGGCGTCCGGGCTCGGCGTCGAACTAGCCGGCGGCGCAGTCGACTGCGCGCGCATCAATGCGCCCGGTGCCGTCGTGCTGCGCGGAACGTGCGAGCAGCGCATGCCGCAGGTGCGGGAGTGGTGGCACGACGGCAATCGTTCCCGCCGGGCCTGCTACGTCAACCCGCCGCGCTCGGGCCTGGAGTCGGCGCTGCTCGCAGCACTGACGCACGACTTGCGCCCGGACCGGATTGCCTACCTTTCGTGCAGTGCCGGAACGCTCGCGCGGGATCTCGCTGTGTTCGAAGCGATGGGCTACGAGGTAGGTTCGATCGCACCTTTCGACTTCTTTCCCGGCACGCATCATGTCGAGTGCCTGGCCCTGCTCACGGTCGGCCCGCCAATCGCAGGGCGCAACGTCACCGACGACGAATACTGACGACGACCGGGCACGCGCTACCCGCTATCGATCAGTCGTCCCCGATCACTGGATGCCGGGGACCCAGCGTTCGGCGGCGGAGGGTTGCCGCGAGAGCGGGGACCGGCTTGGCGGGCTCGTCTTCGCCTGTCCGGCCACGAACGAGCCGATCACGCTGGCGCAGGCGCCGGTGTTGATCCACTGCAGTGCCGCCTGCGTCAGGCTGTCCGCGGGGTCACCCATCGGGGCGCCGAGCGTGTCATCCGCCGCGCATGCAAAACGCATGTTCGACGCGAGCCCTTCGTAGTAGTCGCTGGCACCGGTAGCATTGACCGTCTTGAACGTGATGAGACGCAGCCGGTCCGTGCAGGCGTTCGCAAGATCGAACGCGAGCTGACCGACGGGTTTGCCGTACGTGTCGCTGCCCACGATTGCCACTTCGGCCCAGGCGCGCATGGCGTTGATGTTGATCTCGCTTGCCGATGCGCTCGCAGCGGTCGTCAGGAACGCAATGCGCACGGGGCGCACCGACTGCGATTGCGGCTGGAAGCGAACGGCGGAATTCTGACCCGATTTACCCGGGCTGTACACGATCGAGTACTGGGTGTCGGCCGACGTGCGGTCGCCGCCGAGCAGGTTGTCGATCAACTCGGCCGTGCTGACCAGACCGCCGCCGTTGTAACGCAGGTCGATGATGAAGTCGCGGACGTTCTGCTCGCGGAAAGTCTGGAACGCCGTGCGCAGCTGCGGGTCGGCGGTGCCGATGTAGCTGCGCAGGTGCAGGTAACCCACGCCGGTCGTCCCGGCCACGGGCAGGAGGCGCGTTCCGAACGAATCCGGAACCGGATCGATCGTCACCGTGCGCTTGGTCAACTGCATTTCGATGGTCTGCCCGTCGCGCAGCAGACGCAGGCCGCGCTGTACGCCCGCGTCAGCGGTTCCAAGCAGGTCGGTGAACGCGGTCGAGCCGTCCGCGAGCGATTGCGCGACCGGCACGAAGCCGCTGCCAGGGTCGACGGCGATCACCTCGTCACCGCGCTGCAGGCCCGCCTCCCCCGCCGGGCTGCCTTCGAACACGTCGATAATGAATGGACGATTGCCGGTGTCGGTGCGTGAGCGGAAGCCGAAGCCGACGAACTGGCCTTCGCCGAGCAGGGAGTTCTCGGCGGACTTCGTCGTCAGGTAACTGAAGAAGCGATCCTTGCCCTGCGTCCGGGCCGTCGCGGTCAATGCATCGAGCAGGTCTTCCGCTGTCGGGTAGGACGCGATGTCCACCGAGGCCGGCAGCAGGTCCGGAAACAGGTACCACTCGCGCGTGACGTTGAGGACCCACTGCTTGCGCGCCGTCTCACCACAGACAGTGTCCGTGCCGCCGCCGGAACCGGCGCCCGCGCCGCCACCCGAACCACCGCCGCCACACGCGGCGAGCAGGGTCGTGCATGCGCTGAGCGTGAGGAGAAGCAGGGAGCGCAACGTGACTCGGGCTGCGTGCATGGTGGGTCCGGGGCCGGGTGGGCGCGAAGTGTCCCGCAAGCGCCGCGCGCGAGCTAGAGACAAGGTCGCATAAATGCACTTCGGCCCAACGGCAGATCACGACGAAAGCGTCGAGGAAGATAACGTAATATATTGCTTTATATAGTTATATTAGTCGTTTATACCGACAACATCGGGCCGCCACAGCTACTTCGACAGCATCTGCTGCATCCGCGGCCGGCTGGCCGCGTACCGCCGGTGCACGTCCACGTAGATCGACTCGTAGAGTGCGTCGATCTCGTGCGGCTGGCCGAAGTGGCGCGTGAATCCCGGGCACTCCGGCTCCAGTGCCAGCGCGGCCGCCTGCATCAGGTGCGCAAGCAAGCCACGCGGGTCTTCGTCGCCCACCGCGATACGGATCGTCGTGAGCGAGATGCCTGCTTCGCGCAAAGCATCCCCGGACAATTCCGAATGGCTCGTCAGCGCCGGACAGACGACGACGGTGTTCACCTGTCCGAGCGTGACCTGCAGGCCGAACGCGGGTTCCAGGCAGTCGAAAAATCGCTGGAACGCGTGCCGTGAAATCCTGCGGCCCATCTCGGTGTCGAGGTCGATCGTGAAGAGCGGCGCCGGCAGGCCGAGGTACATCAGGCGCTCACGCAGCGCGTAATTCTCGTTGCCTTCGACCGCAGAGCACTGCACGTTGATCGCGGGGTGGGCGGCGAGCGCGCGAGCCAGCACCAGCGTGTTGATGGTCTTGAGCAGCACGCGCACTTCCACCGTGCGCATGCCGTTGATCACCTCGAATGCCTTGTCGGCGTCGAGGAAAGCGCCCTTGATGTAGTACACGTTCCAGAACAGGCTTTCATCCCAGCGGTAGACGCACGGCTTGCCGTCTGGCGTCGTCGTGGTGACGGTGTCGCCTTTGGGAATGAACATCCGCTCGTTGCGGCCGATGCAGACGCCGGCCGTCGTGGTGCCCGTGCCCGCGAGATCCTTGGTGTACGAATGTATGACGAAGTCCGGGCGTTCCATCGGGTCCTTGCGCTGCAGCACCGGTTGCAGGATCGGCGTGCCGACGGTCGCATCACATATGACCGTGAGTCCGTGTTCGTGCGCGACGCGGCAGATCGCCGGCACGTCGAGCACGTATCCATGTGGGTTGCAGGGCGACTCCAGGAAGACATAGATGTGGCGGCCGCGATCGAGGCGGTCGCGGTGCTGCGCGAGGGTGGCCTGCAGTGCATGGCCGAAATCGTCAACGGTAAAGCCGTCGAACCATTCGACGGCGACGTCGAGGTTGCTCTTCTTGGCATACCAGTCGTGCAGCAGCTGGTACGTGCCGCCGTACACGTTCCGGCTCGACAGCACGACGTCGTTGTAGCCGACCAGGTTCGACAGCGTCGCATCGATCGCGGCCATGCCGGAGTTGAAGTTCCAGGCGAGGTATTCGCCGGCGAGCGGGCCGGCCTCGAGGTCGACAATGTGATTGGCGAGGCTGATCGAGGTCGGGTTCAGCAGGCGCGAATAGATTTCGTGCAGCGGCTCGCGGCCCTTGAAGGCGTCCTCGACCCACTCGGTGCACGCATACAGGTACGTCGCGGTGCGCGTGATGACGGGTGTGGCGCTGAAGATCGCCGTGACGTTGTCGAAGATGGGATAGGGCCCCTTGATCGCCGACTGCGTCGAATCGTGCAGCAGCGACTGGTATGACTTGCGCAGCGGGTTCTGCAGCGTGTCGAGAATCTTGGCGAGCTGGAAGCAGAGAAACCGCTTGGCATTGAAGCGTGCGACGCGGTCCCGCGGTTC
>JAPLSF010000373.1 GCA_026398785.1 Pseudomonadota bacterium
CGTGCGCCGCGGCTCGAGATGGCCACGGTCGACCTGAACAAGATGGTGACCGAGGTCAGCGACCTCTACCGCGCACAGGGGGCGATCCGCGGGGTGCGCCTCAAGGTCGACCTCGACCCGGGGATCGATACCGTGGTGGCCGACCCCGGCCGCCTGCGACAATTGCTCAACAATCTGCTCACGAACGCGGTCGAGGCGCTCGAAGGGCAGGCCGATGGTTCGATTGCAGTATCGACGCGGCGCGTCGAACGCGGCGAATCCGACGTGGCGCGCATCACGGTGGAGGACAATGGGCCCGGGTTCCAGCGCGAGTTGATCGGGCAGGTGTTCGATCCGTACGTGACCACGAAGACCAAAGGCACGGGGCTGGGACTCGCGATCGTCCGCAAGATCGTGGAAGAACACGGCGGGCACATCGAGGCCGACAATCGCGCCGCCGGCGGCGCACAGGTTCGAATCGATCTGCCGCTGCGTGAAGCAGCGGCGGACACGGCGCTCAGGCGCGGCAGGCTGGAGTCAAGGAGAGAACGCGCATGACCAACGCGCGGATACTCGTCGTCGACGACGAGAGCGACATCCGGGAACTCGTCCGGGAAATACTCTCGGAGGAGGGCTACACCGTCGAAACTGCGGGTAATGCCGCCGAGGCGCGCGCCGCATGCGCGCAGCAGGCGCCTGACCTCGTATTGCTCGATATCTGGATGCCCGACACCGATGGCATCAGCCTGTTGCGCGAGTGGCAGCAGTCACAGGTGCTCACGGCGCCGGTCGTCATGATGTCCGGCCACGGCACGGTCGAAACCGCCGTCGAGGCCACGCGCCTCGGCGCGATCGACTACGTCGAGAAGCCGCTTTCGCTGGCCAAGCTGCTGCGGACCGTTGCGCGCGCGCTCGAGGAAGGCAAGCGCCGGCAGCGAGCCACGCGGACGCTCGTGCCACCGCTGATTGCACCGGTGGGCCGCAGTCGCCTGATGCGCGACCTGCGCGAGAAGGTGAAACAGATCGCGCCGCATGAAGCGCCGGTGCTGGTGCTGGGCGAGCCGGGAACGGGTCGCGAAGCCTTCGCCCGCTACATTCACGCGCTGAGTGCGCGTTCCACCGGTCCGATCGTCAGCCTGTCCGCCGGGGCGGTCACGGAGGGCAACACCGAAGACGTGTTGCTCGGGGTCGAAAATGCGAGCGGCGTGACCGCGGGCCTGCTCGAGCAGGCGCAGGGTGGTGTGCTGTTCATCAACGGCCTCGAGGACCTGCCGCAGGGTGCGCAGCGGTTGCTGCTCGCGGTACTCGAGTCGGGCACGTTCCAGCGCAAGGGTGGCCGTGCGCCGCTGCCGTTCGACGTGCGCATCCTCTCATCCGCGCAGCCCGGCTTCGAAACGCGGGGGCCAGTGCCGTTCCGGCTGGATCTGCTGTCGAACCTGAACGTGCTGACGCTGCGGGTGCCGCCGCTGCGCGAATACGCCGAGGACGTACCGGAGCTGCTGCGCTATTACGTCGACCGCCTCGTCGATGATGAGCGGTTGCCGTTCCGGCGCTTCGGCGTCGCGGCACAGAACCGCCTGCGCAACTATCCGTGGCCCGGCAACATCCGCGAGCTCAAGAACCTGGTGCAGCGCCTGCTGATCCAGGGAGGCTCGGAAGAAATCCGTCTCGAAGAAATCGAGCGCGAGATTTCGTCTGCATCGCCGGTCGACGAGCCGCTGGTCAAGCAGGACCTGCTGGCGTTGCCGTTGCGCGAAGCCCGCGAACATTTCGAGCGCGCCTACCTCACGCAGCAGCTGCAGCTCTGCAATGGCAAGGTCGGCCAGCTCGCGAAGCGCGTGGGCATGGAGCGCACGCACCTGTACCGCAAGCTCCGTTCGCTGGGAGTGGATTTCCGCCAGGCGGACGACTGAAGAAGGGGTTAGGGGATAGGGGTTAGTCGGAGGTGCGGTCCAACCGACCCCTCAGCTCCCGTCGATGCAGGGACCTTCTATGGACGAGCATCTTCGCGCTGCTACCGAATCAAGTTGGTTCCTGGCTGCGTCGTGATCGGATCGCTTCCCACACGGCCGACTGCCTGAAAAAACTGACATTCGCGTAGGCGAAAAATCGGCCACGAGCAGTCCTTTAGAGATCCACGACCGACTCCCGTAAGCGGCCAATACTCGCCTCCCAAACCACCAGCGCGGGTTTGATTCATCGCCCGCTCCAATCCTCTCGGCTGACCCTCCAGCGAACCGGCTGGTGCTACGACGGTCAGCCTTGGGGTACCGCCTAACCGGTCGAACTACCGAACCCGTTTGGACAGTGATACGGTGCCGGCGTTGCACGAAGAAAAGGGAGTGGACCAATGGCAATTCGACCGTCGATTCTGGCGCTGCTGGCAGGGCTCCTGCTCGCGGCCTGCGCACGGGAAAACCAAGAGGCCACGACGGTCCCCGCGATCGCCACGACCAGTCCGGTCGAGGCGACGACCGCATCGCCCGCCGACCGCAAGGCCTATTTCGGCGCACTGCACGTGCACACGAGCATCAGCTTCGATGCCTTCACCATGGGCACGCGCACGATGCCAGAGGACGCCTTTCGCTGGGCCAAGGGCGAGACGATCGAGCCGGGCATCAATGGCGTAAAGACCCAGTTGGGAACTCCGTACGATTTCTACATCGTTTCCGAGCACGCCGAGATGCTCGGGTCGTTCCAGGAAATGCAGACGGCTGGCACCGCCGCCTCGAAGCTGCCGATCGCCAAGCGCGTGCTGTCGAGCGACGGGGCCGTGGCTGCCGCCGCTTTCACGGAGATCCTCCGGGACCTCAATTCGGGGACGTTGGACCCGGCCCTGCTGGACCCGAAGATCGCCCGAACCACCTGGCGTTCAATTGCCGATGTCGTGGACAAGTACTACGAACCCGGCAAGTTCACGACTTTCCTCGGCTTCGAGTGGACCTCGAGCCCGGATAACGAGAACCTCCACCGTGTCGTTGTGTTCGGCGACAACAAGGTGTTACCGGACCTGCCGTTCTCGTCGCAGGACAGCCCGGATCCCGCCGCGCTCTGGGCGTGGATGGATGCGCAGCGCGCCAAGGGTTCGGTGTTGTTCGCGGCGCCGCACAACGGCAATTCCAGCAATGGGCGGATGTTTGAGCAGGTCAAATTCGACGGCAGCCCGATTGACGCGGACTGGGTCAAGGCGCGGGTGCGCAACGAGCCACTTTACGAGATCACCCAGATCAAGGGCACGTCCGAAACGTTTCCAAGCCTATCGCCCAATGACGAGTTCGCGAATTTCGAGCTCTGGGACTTCACGCTTTCCGCCGAGACCCAGCGCGCGACAAAGCACGCCGGGAGCTACGCCCGCCAGGCGCTGATCGATGGACTCGAAATCGAGGCGCGCGGCCTCGGTAATCCATTCAAGTACGGGTTCTACGGCGACAACGACACGCACGCCGCCGCCGGCTCCAACGAGGAATTCAACCACACCGGCAAGTTCGGCATCGAGATGATTCCTGGCGTGCGATTGAAAGGACTGCCCGGAATGCCGGCGGGACAAGTTGAGCAGGTTCGCAAGTTCAGCTCCGGCGGCTTGGCCGGCGTATGGGCCGACGAAAATACGCGCCCAGCTCTCTACAGCGCGATGCTCCGCCGCGAAACCTTCGCGACCTCCGGCACATTCATCCGCGTAAGGATGTTCGGCGGATTCGGCCTGACCGAGGCCGATCTCGCGGCACCGGACTTTGCGGCGCGCGGTTACGCGCGTGGCGTGCCGATGGGTGGCGACTTGAAGGGCAAGCCGGGCACGCCTGCACCCACCTTCCTGATCCGCGCGCTGAAGGATCCCAAGAGTGCAAACCTCGATCGCATCCAGGTGGTGAAGGGCTGGCTCGATTCTGCGGGACAGAAACACGAGAAGGTGTTCGACGTGGCCTGGGCTGGCGAACGCAAGCCCGGCCCCGACGGTAAGCTGCCAGCGATCGGCAACACGGTGGACCTGAAAACTGCAACTTACGCCAACACGATCGGTGCGGCCGAACTGGCCGTGGCCTGGAGCGACCCGGAGTTCAAGCCGGGCGAACGCGCGGTCTATTACGTCCGCGTGCTCGAGATCCCTACGCCGCGCTGGAGCACCTATGACGCCGTACGGCTGAAGCTGCCGTTGCCGAAGGACGTGCCGCCCACGATCCAGGAGCGCGCCTGGTCATCGCCGATCTGGTACACGCCATCCTGAGGGCGCGGGCGCAGTCAGCAAGCACGCGATGAGACGGCTGCTCGCGGAGCCATTGGTCCATTTCCTGGGGATCGGGCTGCTCTTCTTCGTGGGCTACGCACTGGTCGCGCCCGCCGACACCGGCGGTGACCGCATCGTCGTGTCGCGTGCGACGATTGCCGACCTCATGGCCCAGCACGAGCGCGCGGTGGGGCGGGCACCGACCGCAGACGAACTCAAGCAACTCATCGACATGCGGGCCGCGGACGAGATGGTCTATCGCGAAGGCGTCGCGATGGGCTTGGACCGCGACGACGCGGTGATCAAGCGGCGTGTCCGCCAGAAGTACGAGATGATCGCCGAGGAGGCCGCGAGCGCCCCTCCGACCGACGCGGAGATCGAGACTTATTTCGCAGCCCACCGCGATCGCTTCACACCACCGCCCTTGGTCAGCTTCCGCCAGGTGATGGTGCCGCCTGAGGGCGGCGATAAAGCGATTGCCGCGCGAGTCTCTGCTATGAAGGCAGCCTTGGCGGACGGCATCCGCCCCGAGTTGGTCGGTCGCGCGACACTCCTGCCCCTGCGTTCGAAGGACATGGCGATGGATCGGGTCGCTGCTGAGTT
>JAPLSF010000404.1 GCA_026398785.1 Pseudomonadota bacterium
GTGATGGACGGCATCTACCAGGCGATCGAGTTCAAGACCTTCCACCCGGCCGAGGCCGTGGCCATCGCGTTGTTGCTCGCCTTCGTGCCCTACCTGCTGCTGCGCGGGCTGTTCGCGCGCGCCGCGCGCTGGTGGTTCAACCGTGAAGGGGATTCCCGGCGATGAGTGACCCGCAGGCCAGCGGCCAGCCTGAGCGGTTTGAAGTCCGCGTGACCGCCGACAGCCATTTCGCCTGGCTGCGCACGCGGCTCGCCGTCGAACGCACGATGATGGCCTACATGCGTACCGCCGTCTCGTTGATCGCTTTCGGCTTCACGATCTTCCAGTTCATCGACAGGGTCCAGGACGCTTCCGGCAGGGACGTCCGTTATCCGCAGGCGTCGTGGTACCTCGCTCTGGCGATGATACTCTGCGGCATCGGGGCGGCGGTCGCCTCGCTGGTCGAGTACCGGCGGCTGATCCACTACATGTGGAGCGGCGGGTACGCAGCCATCGCCGGCGTACACGGCGAGCGGCGCACGTCGTCGCTGTATGCGATCACGGGCGTCCTGATCCTGATCGGCATCTTCGCGTTCTTCGCCGTGCTGCTGAGCGTCGAGTGACTGCTCCCGCCACTCCCTCCGTTGCGATCCCGCCGCTGACGGCGAACGCCCCGCCGGGCTTCCACCTGCTGGCCAAGCCGAGCGGGTCGACCTGCAACATCGACTGCACCTACTGCTTTTTCCTGTCGAAGGAATCGCTGTACCCGAACGACAAGCACCGCATGTCGGAGGCCACGCTCGAGGCCTACCTGCGCCAGCTGCTCGAGTCGCACCGCACGCCACAGGTCACGGTCGCATGGCAGGGTGGCGAACCCACGTTGATGAAGCTCGAGTTCTTTCGCCGCGCGGTCGAGCTGGTCGAGAAGTACCGCCATCCCGGCCAGACCGTGCAGCACACCTTCCAGACCAACGGCCTGCTGATCGACGACGCCTGGTGCGCGTTCTTCAAGGAGCACAATTTTCTCGTCGGCTTGAGCGTCGACGGCCCGCGCGAGCTGCACGACACCTACCGGGTCGACCGCCGCGGCCAGGGTACCTTCGACCTGGTGATGCGCGGCTGGCGCTACCTGCGCAAGCACGAGGTCGACTTCAATATCCTGTGCACGGTGAATGCCGCCAACCAGCAGCACGGCCGCACGGTCTATCGCTTCTTCCGCGACGAGCTGGGCGCGAAGTGGGTGCAGTTCATCCCGATCATCGAGCGCGCCACCGAGCAGACGATCGACATCGCCAACAAGGGTTGGAGCGAGCAGGCCGGCAAGAAGCGCCTGCTGTATACCCAGACCGGCAACCTGGTCACCGAACGCACGGTCGGCGCCGAGCAATACGGCCGCTTCCTGATCGACATCTTCGAGGAATGGGTGCGCCACGACGTGGGCCAGGTGTACGTGCAGCTCTTCGACGTGACGCTGGAAGCCTTCTTCGGCCGCCACCTGCTCTGCATCCATGCGCCGACCTGCGGCTACGGCCCGGCGCTGGAACACAACGGCGACCTCTACTCCTGCGATCACTTCGTC
>JAPLSF010000028.1 GCA_026398785.1 Pseudomonadota bacterium
TTAACGTGTCATTGACCGAAGGCTCGAATCTACCGAAGCACACCGTTGATTCGGTCAGCCTGCGGCTGCCGAACCCGTGGAGGGCGCCGCAAACACCGACGCGCGTCGGCGCAGGACGGCGATCAAGCCGCTGCACACGAAGCCCAGGATGACAATCAGCGCGCTACCGGCTCCCCAGACTGCCCAGATCGCCACCGACAGTCCGCCCGCCAAGGCTGGTGCCTGGTTGAGAGCGGCTTCAATGGCAGGAATGAAGGTGGACAGCATCGAAGTGAACGAGCGAGCGAGCTCTGGCGGAATCCAGGGTGCGAGCCAATCTGGCGCACGCAAGCCCTCGATCGCCCCTGACCCTCCCGCCAGGACGCCCGAATTCGCGACCGTCCATACCGCGATCGAGTGGAACGCCCAGGCAGCGAGCGACCAAAGCGCGAGAAGGATGAACACCACGGACCAGCTGAGTGCGTAGAACACGATCGTTTCCTGTTTGTCGAGCAGCAGTCCGAATTATCCAGTCTCTTGAAATTCGAATAAAGCAGACATAAACAGACGCAAAAGTCGGTTTTTTCGAAGTGCCAAGTCGTGCGATAGACTGCGGACTCCGTTGCTCAACCGAGCCAGCTGCCATCATGCCGACCCACGTCCTGTTCTTCCTCCTCGGCCTCGCGGCCCTGGTCGCCGGCGCCGAGGCGCTGGTGCGCGGAGCTTCCAAGATCGCGCTGTCGCTCGGCATCTCGCCGCTCGTTGTCGGCCTCACGATCGTCGCTGTCGGTACCAGTTCGCCCGAGGTCGCGGTGTCGGTCGGCGCCGCCCTGAGCGGCAACACCGACATCGCGGTAGGCAACGTCGTCGGCAGCAACGTCTTCAACGTGCTGTTCATTCTCGGCATCAGCGCGCTGATCACGCCGCTGGTCGTGCACTCGCAGATCATCCGTCAGGAGGTGCCGATCATGATCGGCGCCTCGGTCGTGCTCGGGATCATGATCCTCGACGGCTCGCTCGCACGCTGGGAGTCGGCCCTGCTGCTGCTGTTGCTGGTCGCCTACGTCGTGTTCCTGGTCCGCCAGTCGCGGGCCGAGAGCGCGGAGATCCGCGACGAGTATGCCGGCAGCGTGCGCGTCGCGGGCGCATGGGACAGCCACTGGGCGGTTCAGGTTCTGCTGATCGCGGCCGGCCTCGGCCTGCTGGTGCTGGGGTCCGGGTGGCTGGTCGACTCGGCAGTGGCTTTCGCACGTGCCTTCGGTGTCAGCGACCTCGTGATCGGCCTCACCATCATTGCCGCAGGCACGTCCATGCCCGAGGTCGCCACCTCGATCATGGCCGCGGTGCGCGGCGAGCGCGACATCGCGGTAGGCAACGTGATCGGCAGCAACACGTTCAACATCCTGGGCTGCCTCGGCCTGTCGGGTGTCGTGAGCGCGAACGGCCTCGGCATCGCCCCAGCGGTACTCAACTTCGACATCTGGGTCATGATCGCGGTGGCGTTCGCCTGCCTGCCGGTGCTGCTCCTGCGCCGGCAGATCGGCCGCAAGCGCGGCCTGCTGTTCCTTGCCTACTACGTCGCCTACGTCGTCTACCTGGTCCTCGGCGCGCAACAGCACGACGCGCTCGACAGGTTCTCGGCCGTGATGGTGAGCTTCGTGCTGCCGATCACCGTCGTCACGCTGGTGGCGATGGTGGTGCGGCAGCAGGAGTCGGGACCCGGACCGCACGGCTGAGCCAGGCTTCGAGCCGCTGCACGATTTGACCCCGCGGGTCTCAGTCCGCCGTTTACAGGGATGCACACCCTGCAAACGGAGCCCGAACCATGAGCATTCCGATCACCCGCCGCACGTTACTGGCCACGGCAGCGGCCACAGTCCTCGCGACAGCAGTCATCCCACTTGCCGTTTCGCGCGCCGACTCACTCGCGCGCGTCGACGTCTACGACCGCAACGCGGGTGAGGCCTTGCCGATCTACCGCCATCACGGGCGCCGGTATGTCGAAGGCCAACCCGGCAACGAGTACGCCGTCCGTATCCGCAATTGCACCGACCAGCGGCTGTTGGCCGTGCTGAGTGTCGATGGCGTCAATGCGGTGACCGGCGAAACCGCGTCGCCTGAGCAATCGGGGTACGTCATCGAGCCCGGCGGCTATGTGACGGTACAAGGCTGGCGTAAAGACCTGGAACGGACGGCGGCCTTCTATTTCTCCGACCCGGAAGCTTCGTACGCGGCTCGCACCGGGCGACCGAATGACCTTGGCGTCATCGGCGTGGCGTTGTTTCGCGAGCGACCGGTCGAACGCCAGGGTTGGTTGAGCAGCGACCGACGTGCTTCATCGCCCCCAGTGCGCGAGAAGGCCGAGGCCGAGGCCGCCGGGAAAGCGGTCGACAGTCGCGCCGCTAGTGCAAACGCCGCTGCGCCGGCGATGCAGGAACCGTCCCTCGGCACGGGTCATGGCCGCGGGGAGTACTCGCCGGTCCAGCAGGTCGAATTCGAACGCGCCAGCGCGCGGCCGGACGAACTGGTCGCGATCCGCTACGAGCGTCGCGAGACCCTGGTCGCGATGGGCGTCCTGCCGCAGGTGCGGCATGGGCTGCGGGATCCCGATCCGTTCCCGGGCGCGCTGAGCTTCGTCCCGGATCCATGACCCGCGCGATTGCTGCAGCCGTCGCGCCGCTCGATACTGCGCGACGGATGCACACCCGCAACGCCGAGCTGGAGCCACGCACTGACGAGGCGCTGATGCGTGCCTACTGTCGAGGCGACGCGCGGGCGTTCGAGACGCTGTATGCGCGGCACAAAGGCGCCACCTATCGGTACTTCCTGCGCCACGCGGGCAGTGACGCGACCACGGCGGACGAACTGCACCAGGACCTCTGGCTGCGGGTGATCGGTGCGCGCGAGCGCTACGAGGTGCAGGCGAAGTTCTCGACGTGGCTGTACACGCTCGCGCGGCATCGCCTGGTCGATCACTGGCGTTCGCGCCATGGCGTCTCGCTGGCGTCCCTCGAGGACGATGCGATCCTCTCGCAGGCGGAGGAGCGCGCGGCCGCGTCGCGCGACGTCGATGACGATCCACTGCACGCGTCGATCGACGCGGAAACCCGCCGCCGTCTCGTCGCCGCGCTCGCCGACGTGCCGCCGCTGCAACGCGACGCATTTCTGCTGCACATTGAGGGCGGACTCTCGCTCGACGAGATTGCGAGTCTCACGGCCACGTCGGGTGAAACCGTGAAGAGCCGCTTACGCTACGCGTACCGCCGGTTGCGTGAGACGCTGGAGGACCTGCAATGAGCAACCACGACCGCGAAGGCTCGCATCCGTCCAACCGCGACGCCGCGTTGGAACGTGCGTGGCGCGAGGCGTCGGACGAACAGCCGCCTGCGCACCTCGACGCTGCGATCATCGCTGCAGCACGCAAGTCCGCCCCGAATCGCGGTGAGCAACCGCACACGGCCCCTGTCCGCGTCCAGTCGCGGAACTGGCTGACAAAGTGGCAGCCACTGGCTGTTGCGGCTACGGTCGCCGGGTTGGCGTTCGTTCTCGTGCAGATGTTGCCGCGTGAACACGATCTCGCGCCGTCGCTGCAGCGGCAGGAGTCAGCCCCAGTGCCGGCCTCGGCCAAGCCGCAATCGCAATCCCCGTCGCAGAGTTCGTCGGCGCGTGAAGCGACCGACAACAGGCAGGCGCCCAGTGCCGATGGGACCGTAGGCCTGCGGGAGCCTGTCGCCGTTCCCGAGCAAACACGGTCGCAAAGCGAAGTCCTCGTGCCGCCGGCCACGCCTGCTCCCCCGGCGGCGACATCCAAGGCAACTGCGAGCGACACCGCGGTGGCAGCGAGTTCGTCATCGGCTCGCGAGAAGAAACTCGGCAACGCGGCATCGCTCGACGCGGCGGCATGGGCCGCACAGATCGCGGCGCTGCACGGGTCCGGCGATGTCACCGCCGCGGAGAAATCACTCCGGGCGTTTCGGGCCGCTGCTCCAGGCGCCGATGCGTACCTCCCCGACTCGCTCCGCGACTGGGCGCGAACGGTGGAGTGACGACGCCTGCTATGCCGACCAGTGCAAAGGGGCCCTCCCGCGAGGACCCCTCTGTTTTCAACTCCCTCGAAGCAGCGACTGCTTACTTCGGCAGCTTCGCGTAATACGCGGCCAGGTCGGCGACGTCGGCCGGCGTCAGCTTCTTCGCGGCCTTGGCCATCTTGGCGTCCTTGGTCCGCGTACCGTTCTGGTACTCGGTGATTGCCTTGGTGAAATCAGCGACCGACATGCCGGCGATGGCCGAATTCTCGTCGTCGCCCTTGCCGTCGTCGCCATGGCAGTCAACGCAAGCCGCTTCAGCCTTGGTCTTGCCAGCGGCGGCATCGCCCGCGTAGGACGGTCCGGTGATCAGGGCGAGAGCGGACGCCAGTGCAAGAATCGAGAGCTTGTTCATCGTACGACTTCCTCGGTAGGGAAAGACTGCTAGCTCGGCGGGGTATGCATTAGACCAATAGCCGTCCCTGCCTCGGATGAGAAGATGTACTTATACGTGTACTCAGGCAGGCAGCCCGGGCAGGGCGAGTCCTGCAATCCCGCTGCATTGAACCGACGCGCTGAATCTGGCGCGTTGGGGGCCTGCGAATTGCCTCCCGGTAGATGAACCTGAATTCCTGAATCAAGAGTAGTAATTTATGCACGCTCGTACCCTGCTGTTGGCCGTAGCGGCGACTCTGTCGACGGCGCCGTTTGCGGTCATGGCCAAGACCGAATCCACGGCCAGGTTCTGCGAGACGCAGTATTCGAAGGAATGCCAGGGAGCAGTGTCGCCGTCGCAGATTCTCGAGCGCTTCAAGCAAGGCAACGAGCGTTTCGCAAGTGGGCACGGCACCCACCGCAACTACAGCCAGCAGGTCAAGGAAACGGCCAAGGGCCAGTTCCCGCTTGCCAGCATCGTCTCCTGCATTGATTCGCGCGCACCGGCCGAGCTGATCCTGGACCAGGGCATCGGCGACGTCTTTAACGCACGTGTGGCTGGCAACGTCATCAACGAGGACATCCTCGGCAGTCTCGAGTTTGCGTCGAAGGTGGCCGGTGCGAAGCTGATCGTCGTGATGGGTCACACGAGCTGTGGCGCCGTCAAGGGCGCGTGCGACAACGTGCAGCTGGGCAACCTGACTGGCTTGCTCGCGAAGATCCAGCCAGCCGTCGCGGCGGTGCCGAGCAAGACGGGTGCGGACCGCTCTTCGAAGAACCACGAGTTCGTCGAGCAGGTTGCCGAGGCCAACGTGCGGCAGAACGTGCAGCTGATCCGCGACCGCAGCCCCATCCTCAAGGAGATGGAGGACAAGGGCGAGATCAAGATCGTCGGCGCGATGTACGACGTCGCTTCCGGCAAGGTCAGCTGGTACGAATAAGGGTTGGGGCCTGTTGGGAGGCGCACGCCGGCGCGAGCGCGAGCGGGGCCCGCAAAATCGCGCCTGGAGGGATTGCCAAAGCCAGGTTGAATTGTTGCATAGGAGTTTATAGTCACCTCTTTTAATAATTACTATCGGATAGTTTGTGCGTATTTATTAATTAAATGCTTTAGCTGTCGAAGGTCCCGTATCGACCTGTTGGTTTGCCGTTTTGGCCGCACGGGAATCACGGCGGCTACCCAAAGCGCGCATCGTCCTTGAGGCCACGAAAGGGCAACCTCGGGAGGCAACTTGCGAGCATCGGCGCGCTACGATGGCAGCGCGCTGGGTACACGCAAGCGGAGGCCGCAGTGGCATCGGACATCGGTTTCGTGGAGTACGTCTGCGAGCAGATTCGCGGCGCTGGCCGCGTGTCGCACCGCAGGATGTTCGGCGAGTTCGCCGTCTACTGCGACGGCAAGGTCGTCGCGCTCGTTTGCGACAACCAGTTCTTCCTGAAGCCGACGGCGCCGGGCAAGGCGTTGCTCGACCGGGTGAAAGAGGCGCAGCCGTATCCGGGCGCTAAACCCTACTACCTGATCGACGCGCAGCTCGACGATGCGGAGGCCGCCGCCGCAATCGTGCGAGCCACGGCCGATGCGCTACCGGCGCCAAAGGTGAAGCCCGGACCGAAACCCAGGTCGAGTGTGAAGGCGAAGACGAAGCGGAAATGAGGACTGCATGCCTCTCCCACATCGTGGGAGAGATGAAAGTGAATCAGCGCGGCTGGCCGTCCGGTCGCGCAACGATCTCAGCGACCTTCGCCTCGATCCACTGCTGCGCGCGCTCGTTGACTTCGCGTGGGGTGAGCCCGGCTGGGTCGATCGGCGGGCCGATCACGACGCGGATGGTACCGGCCTTCTTCAGCAGGCTGCGACGACGCCAGAAATAACCGGAGTTGTGCGCGATCGGCACGACCGGCGCTCCCGTCTCGCACGCGAGCAGCGCGCCGCTGATGCCGTACTTCCGGGTCTGCCCGGGTGCCACGCGCGTGCCCTCGGGATACACGATCACGCCCATGCCGGACGCGAGCCGTTCGCGGCCCTGCTGCACCATCTGGCTCACGGCCGAATGGCCGGCACGGCGGTTGATCGCGATCGGGTTGAAAGTCTTCACGGCCCAGCCGACGATCGGAATCCAGATGACCTCGCGCTTGAGCGACCATGACGCTGGCGGCACGACGAACATCTGTGCCAGCGTTTCCCACACCGAGGAATGCTTCCACAGCGAGACGAACGGGCGGGCAGGCAGGTTTTCCTGCCCTTCGATGACGTAGCCCAGCCCGCAGACCATCTTGGCGAGCCAGGTCAGGGACAGGCCCCAGGCCCGCGGGACCACGTAACGTTGCTCGATGGTGAGCGGCAGCAGCGCCGACAGCAGCACGATGACGCCGAAGACGCCCGTGCCCAGGAACAGCAGCACCGTGTAAATCACCGAGCGTATCCACTGCAGCATCCGCTTCAGCCCGGTAACCGCGACAGGTCGGCCACGCGCATGAACAGGCCGCGCATGCGATTCAGCAGCGCCAGTCGATTCGCACGCAGGGCCGGATCGTCCACATTGACCATGACGGAATCGAAGAAGTCGTCGACCGCCCTGCGCAGGGCTGCGAGCTCCTGCAGCGCCGGGGTGTAGTCGCGCGCCGCGAACATCGGTTCGACGTCGCGCGCGATCGCCACCACCTGCTCGGCCAGCACTTGTTCCGCCGGGTCGATGAGCTGCGAATCATCGACCGTGGCGCCAACGGGCTCCGACACTTTCTTCAGGATGTTGGCAATGCGCTTGTTGGCCGCCGCGAGGCTCGTCGCGTCCGGCAGCTGCAGGAACTGCACCAGCGCGCGCAGCCGGGCATCGAAATCCAGTGCCGACGCCGGGCGAGTCGCGAGCACGGCATCGAACGCTTCGACCGAAACAGTGATATCGGCGGTTCCTTCCACGTAATAAGCGCGCAGGCGTTCGATCACATAGTCGTACACCTCGACCGCAAGTCTTTCGGCGTCGATCGCGCCCAACGGCTTGCCCTGCTCGGTCGCGACACGCGCCATGTCGGTTCGCGCGGCTGCGACAGCCTGGCCGATCAGTTGCTGCAGGTCGAGGTCGAGCCCGTGCTCGATCGAGGTGCGCAGCAGGCCGAGCGCCGCACGGCGCAGGCCGAACGGGTCACGCGTGCCGGTGGGCTTCTGGCCCGTCGCGTAGATGCCCGCGATGGTGTCGAGCTTGTCCGCAATCGAGAGTGCCATGCCCGTGCGGGTGGCCGGCAAGGCGTCGCCCGCAAAGCGGGGCAGGTACTGCTCGCGCAGCGCCTCGGCCACTTCGGCCGGTTCGTGGTCGTGCAATGCGTAGTAACGGCCCATCAGGCCCTGCAGTTCGGGGAACTCGCCCACCATGTTGGTGAGCAAGTCGCACTTGCTGAGCTCTGCAGCACGATCGGCCAGTGCCGGGTCGCCGCCGATGGTCGCCGCGATCGATTTCGCCAGGGCGCGCACGCGCTCCGACTTGTCGTGCTGCGAGCCGAGCAGCGTCTGGAACGTCACGCGCTTCAATGCCTCGACGTGCGCGGACAGCGGCTTCTGCCTGTCTGTCCTATAGAAGAACGCCGCATCGGTCAGGCGTGGACGCACGACCCGCTCGTTGCCGGCGATCACCTGTGACGGGTCGCGGCTTTCGATGTTGGCAACCGTGATGAACCAGGGCATGAGCTTCCCCTGCGCGTCGCGCACGGGGAAATATCGCTGGTGCTCCTGCATCGTGGCGATCAGTACCTCGGGCGGCAGTTCGAGGAACTGCGGATCGAAACGTCCCGCGAGCGGGACGGGCCATTCGACCAGGCCCGTGACCTCGTCGAGCAGCGCGTCGTCGATGACGGCGATGCCATCCAGCTTCTCGGCCGCGGCCGTGACGCCGGCACGAATGCTGTCCCGGCGCGCACTTACGTCCGCCATGACCTTGCCGCGCTTGAACAGCGTTCCGACGTACGACGCCGGGCTCGAGATCTTCAGCGCCTTCGGCGCCATGAAGCGGTGGCCGTAGGTCAGGTTGCCCGCCTTCTGGCCGAGGATCTCGGCTTCGATGACGTCGTGGCCCCACAGCATCAGCACCCAGTGCACCGGACGCACGAACTGCGCTTCGCCGGCACCCCAGCGCATGCGCCTGGCGATGGGTAGCGCATCGAGCGACGCCGTGACGATGCCCGGCAGCAGGTTCACAGTGCGAGCACCCGCTTCAGTGCCGCGGAAGACGAGCCATTCGCCCTTCGGCGTCTCGAGCTGCTCGAGCGCCGACACTTCGACGCCGCAGCCACGCGCGAACGCCAGGGCCGCCTGCGTGGGAGCACCGCTCGCATCGAACGCGGCTTTCACCGGCGGACCGCGCTTTTCGAGCGGACGGTCCAGCTGTTGTTCGGTGAGCTTCTTCACGCGCACGGCCAGCCGGCGCGGGGTCGCAAACGCCTCGAGCGATTTGTAAGCGATGCCCGCGTCCTGGAGTCCCTTGGCCACGCCTGCGGCAAACGCGGCGCTCAGGTTCAGCAGCGACTTGGGCGGCAGCTCTTCAGTGCCGATCTCGACCAGGAAATCGCGGGAGGTACTCATGCGAGGCCTCCCGTCGGGGAGCCTCCCCTATTTCCAGTGGAAATAGGGGAGGTTCCCCTCTCCGGCAGCGGCGGATCGACATGCTTCACGACGGGAGCCGGGCCCTTGCCGTGCAGCATCGGGAAGCCGAGCGCCTCACGGCTGGCGTAATACGCCTCGGCCACGCCTCGAGCCAGGGTGCGCACCCGCAGGATGTAGCGCTGGCGCTCCGTGACCGAGATCGCCTTGCGGGCGTCGAGCAGGTTGAACGTGTGCGAGGTCTTGAGCATCCGCTCGTAGGCCGGCAGCGCGAGCTTGACCTCGAGCATTCGCAGGCACTCTTTCTCATGGGCGTCGAACTGCCGGAACAGCTCGTCCACGTCCGCGTATTCGAAGTTGTACTTCGATTGCTCGACTTCGTTCTGGTGGTAGACGTCGCCATACGTGACGCGGCCGAGCGGGCCGTCGGTCCAGACGAGATCGAATACGCTTTCGACACCCTGCAGGTACATCGCGAGCCGCTCGAGACCGTAGGTGATCTCGCCCATCACGGGCCGGCAGTCGAGCCCACCCACCTGCTGGAAGTACGTGAACTGGGTGACCTCCATGCCGTTCAGCCAGATCTCCCAGCCGAGACCCCAGGCGCCGAGCGTCGGCGACTCCCAGTTGTCTTCGACCAGCCGGACGTCGTGCACGAGCGGGTCGATGCCGACCGCGCGCAGCGAACCGAGGTACAGCTCGATCATGTCGGGCGGCGAAGGTTTGATCGCCACCTGGTACTGGTAGTAGTGCTGCAGCCGAAACGGGTTGTCGCCGTAGCGACCGTCGGTCGGCCGGCGCGAGGGCTGCACGTACGCGGCGCTCCAGGGTTCGGGCCCGACGGCGCGCAGGAACGTGGCGGTGTGGAATGTGCCCGCACCGACCTCCATGTCGTAGGGCTGCAGGATCACGCAACCCTGCTCGGCCCAATAGCGCTGCAGCGTGAGCAGGAGGTCCTGGAAGGTGCGGCAAGGCTGGGCCACTTTGGGCATGGGAACGCTCGAGGGGTCGCGCAAAGGGCGGGAGTATAGCAATCGAACGGCACCCGTTCGCTCGATGCTATTGTCAATTCAAAACAATGTATACGATATATTTACTAGCAACGGGTGCTTATTTCTTCAATATTTGTTAACTGATATATCGGCTCAACGAATGGCGTAGCCGCCGTCGACGCGGATCGTTTCGCCGGTCATGAAGTCCGCGGCAGTGGAGGCCAGGAAGATTGCCGGCCCGGCCATTTCTTCGGTCTTGCCCCAGCGAGATACCACGGCCGATGCCCCGGTTGCCGCCGGTGACCAGGGCCACGCGGTCTGCAAGATCGAACGATGCGGGTGCCGTCATGCGTGTGCCCCCTTCGTTGAGTGAATTTCGACTGCCAGCGGCTACGGGCTGTCTGACCGCTTCATTGACCGACCCGTGCCGCCAGCCGCTCGCGGTATTCGTCGAGCGGAAACAGCGCAACCTCCCCCGCGCTCTGGTCCCGGACACCGTCCTTGAAGTCGAAGGGGTTGTCGACGTCCTTGATGAGCCGCAGCATGTAGATGTTCACCAGCGCGACGAAGGGCACCAGCAACGACTCGGCGATCATGCTCTTGAAGCGCGCGATCATCATCAGCGAGATGATCATCACAATCAGCACCTCGAGCAGTGCATAGGCGGGCGGCAGGAAACCCGTGCGCACGATCACGTCGATGCGGCTGACGCATTTCCGTACCATCAGCAGCTGCGGCACGGCCCGCGAGGCATACGGCCCGGCCCCGGCGCGTTCGAGTTGCTGCAGCACGTCGCTCAGCCGGGTCATGGCGGCGTAGACCTCCAGGGTGGAGAGTCGTCGCATCAACCAGGCCCGGATCGCGTCGGTCAGCACCAGCAGCTCACGCCGCAGGCCGGTCAGGTCCAGGGCCGGACGGTCCGTCGCCGCCAACACGAAGATCTCTTCCATCGTCTCGAGGGTGCAGGACAGGTCTGCCGGCAGTTTCTCGGCTTCCTTGTAGTCGGCCATGGTGCCGGCCAGCAGGAAACCGATCAGGAATACGCCGGACGTCAGGATGATGCCGACGTCCGAGAAGTCGATCAGCCCCTCGAAACCGAGCACGCGTTCGAGCAACAGCTTCAGGCCGAGCAGGGCCAGCACGACCGGCAAGGTCGAGACCATCAATTTCCACTTGAGCACGCAACCTCCCCTCGGGTCCTGCGATCATAGCCAAGGACCACTGGCCGCTGGGTTCTAGCATGCGGCCGCAGACGATGCGCGTCGATAGCTCAGCGAGACTTACCCCATGACGGAAAACATTTCGAACGACGAGTCGGCCGGCAAGCTGGTGAAGTACCTGCTCGAGAAGGGGCTGGGGGGGTTCCCGCCACTGTCGAGCGCCGCGAACCTGGCCGATGAATACCTGATCGACCGTGACTTCCACAGCAACGACGAGCGCGTGGCCGCGCTGATCAAGTGGGAGATGACCAAGAACTTCACGACCGGATTCATCACCGGTCTCGGTGGCATCGTCACGTTGCCGGTCGGTGTCCCGTCGGCGCTCGGAGCATCCTGGCTCATCCAGGCCCGCATGGCCGGTGCCATCGCCCGGATCTACGGGCACGACCTGGCGGAGGAGCGCGTTCGGACGTTGATTCTGCTCAGTCTCGCCGGCGACGTCGCGAAGGAAGCCATGTCGGACTTCGGCATCAACCTGGGCTCGAAACTGCCGCAGTCGGCGATGAAGCAGGTGCCCGGCCGCGCGCTGGTCGAAATCAACAAGCGGATCGGGATGCGGTTGCTGGCCAAGGCGGGGCAGCGCGGCCTCGCCCAGTTTCCCAAGGCGATCCCTGTCGTTGGCGGCGTGGTCGGTGGCGCCTTCGATGCGGTGGTGTGCCGCATGGTGGGGCGTACCGCCAGGAAACTGTTTCGGCCGGTTGCCGACCAGTAGCCGGGGTCAGATGAATTTTTCGATGATGGCGTGTACGTTCACGCGCGCCCGCAGCCTGGTACAGATCAGGAACGTGCCGATCAGCTTGCGATGCAGGAAAATCGTCGCGGGCGGCGGCGAGCGCAAACCCTTGCCGAAAGCCACGGCGAGGCCGAGGTCGCGCGCGCGAACAGCGAGCCCTGACCCGGCAAAATCGTAAGGCCCGCGGTGAACGAGCGGCTCGCAGGCGAGCCGGAGGATGTCCGCCGCATTGCGGATCATGGCCTCGGGATCGTCCGGGTGGGCGTAACCGATCGCAAACATGGCCTCGCGCAGTGCAGCGTCATCACCGGCGATCATGGCGCGGCAGACGTCGCGGTAGCTGGCAACGAGCGGGGCGGGGTACTCACCAGCGGAGCCCAGGTCGAGCAGCGCAAGCTGGTGCGTCGCCGGCAGGTAGAGGTAGTTCGCGAAGTTGGGGTCGGTCTGCATGAAGCGGAACTCGAACAGTTCGCGGAACATCAGCTCGTACAGCGTGCGGGCGACGGCGTTACGGCGCGCTTGCGGCACGGCCTCGCTCGCCAGGGCTTCCAGCGGTTCGCCGTCGATCCAGTCCATCGCGAGCACGTGCCGCGTGGTGAGCGTGCGATCGACGCGCGGCACGACGACGTCGGGCATGACGGCGACCAGCTTGCGGTAACGCTCGAGATTGCGGGCCTCGCCCTCGTAGTCCGTCTCGAGCTTGAGCTGGCGCTTGGCTTCACGCGCGAGCGCGGGCACGTCGAGTTGCAGTGGCAGGAAGTCGAGGCGTCGCAACAGCGTGGCGAGGTTGTCGACGTCGCTGTCCACGCTGCGTGCCACACCGGGATACTGGATCTTGAGCGCGAGTTCACGCCCGCCATGTTTGCGCGCACGGTGGATCTGGCCAATGGACGCCGCCGCGACGGACTCGAAATTGAAGTGCGCGAATTTCTCCTGCCAGCCCTTGCCGTATTCGCGACCCAGCACGCGACGCAGCTGGCTGTCGGGCATCGCGTAGCCCTGTGCACGCAGCACGTCGAGTGCGCGGCGGAATTCCTCGGGCACCAGTTCTTCGCCCGACAACGAAATCAGCTGGCCGAGTTTCATCGCGGGTCCACGCAGCACCGCGAGCCGGCGCGCGAGCATTTCGGCGTTACCCGGGGTGAGCAGCGAAGCCGCCAGGTCGACAGGTTTGCCGGCCGACAGTTGCCGCGCCGTGCCCACGGCCGCAGACAGCGCGAGCTCGCCGGTCAGCATGCCGAAGCGCAGCGCCCGGCCCAGGCGGGAGGTGGGGACGGCGCCGCTCTTGCGCTTGGTGTCGACAGGCATTGTGACGGCGAAACCTGGAGAGCGATGACCGTAGTATCCGGCATCGTAGACCCACACACCGCAGGGCGGGGGCCTAAGTCAGGTGTACGCCTGGTATTTCTCGAGGTAACGCACGGGCTTCGACAACGCATCGCGCCGGAACGGATCACCGAGTTCCTGCGTCAGCATCATCTCGATTACCGTGCACTTGCCTGCGGCCTGCGCCTTTACCGCGGCCTGCAGCGCCGGGCCCACAGCAGAAAGCCTGTCGACCGTGACGCCTTCGCAACCGAACGCCTTCGCGACCGCCGCCCAGCTTGGGCTGTCGAGGTTCACGGCGTTGAAGCGCTGCGAGTAGAAGTCGACGTGGTTCTTCTTCTCGGCGCCCCACTGGCCGTTGTTGAACACGATCACCGTCACGCCGATCTGCTCGCGTGCGCAGGTGAGCAGCTCGTTGAGGCTGATGCCCCACGCGCCGTCCCCCACATACGCGATGGCCGGCCGATCCGGCGACGCGATCTTTGCGCCGCATGCCACAGGGAATGCGTAGCCGCAGTTGCCGAAGCTCATCGCCGCGAACATCGAGCGCGGCTGTTCGAAGCGCAGGTACGAATTGGCGACCGAGCAGACGTTGCCGATGTCGGTCGAGACCATCGCGCCCTTCGGCATCGCCTGCTCGAGCTCGCGCAGCATCTGGCGCGGGTGCATGTACTTCGAGCTCTTCGCCGCTTCGATCGAGAACGGATCGCGCTCGTGCGTCCACTCGCCGAGTTCCTTTTCCCAGCCGCTCTTTTCGGCTGCAATGCGCTGCGAGCGCTCGGCCTTGTTCGCGATGCACGCGAGCGGGCGTCCGGCGAGACGTTCGATCAGTGCCAAGGCTGCGGACTTCGCATCGCCGTTGATGCCCACCGAGATCGGCTTGACCAGCCCCAGCATCTTCGCGTCGACGTCGACCTGGATGATCTTGGCGTTGGCCGGCCAGTAGTCGAGGCCGTGCTGTGGCAGCGTGCCGAACGGGCCGAGCCGGGTGCCGAGCGCCAGCACCACGTCTGCCTGCGAGATCAGCTTCATCGCCGCCTTCGAACCCTGATAGCCGAGCGGGCCACACCAGAGTACGTGTGAAGCCGGGAAAGAGTCATTGTGCAGGTAGCTGTTGCAGACGGGCGCGTGCAGGAGTTCAGCGAGCCGTACCGCTTCCTGCGTACCTTCGGCGAGGATCACGCCGCCGCCGGCCAGCATGACGGGGAACTGCGCCTGCGCGAGCAGCGCAGCCGCTTCATCCAGCGCCTTGGCATCGCCGGGCCCGCGCCCGATGCGCATGGGCGGTGCGATCACTGCGTTGCACTCACCGTAAAAATAGTCGCGTGGAATGTTGAGCTGTGCCGGACCCATTTCCAGCATGGCACGGTCAAAGCAGCGGGCCGCGATCTCCGCCATGCGCTTCGGATTGTTCACGTGGCCCTGGAACCTGGTGATCTTCGAGAAGATCGGCAGCTGTTCCGTTTCCTGGAAGCCGCCGAGCCCCATCGTCATCGATCCCGTCTCCGGCGTGATGAACACGACCGGCGAGTGCGCCCAGTACGCGGCCGCGATAGCCGTGACGAAATTGGTGATGCCGGGGCCGTTCTGCGCGATGCACACGCCGTGACGACCCGAGGCGCGGGCATAGCCGTCCGCCATGTGCGCGGCGCCTTGCTCATGTGCGACGGGAATGAATCGAATGCCGGCGGCCGGGAAGATGTCGAGAGCATCCATGTAGGCCGAGCCGACGATGCCGAAGACGTCGGTAACGCCATTGGCGGCGAGCGTTTCGACGAGAGCTTCCGAGGGGGTCATGCGCCGCGCGCCGGTAGTGCCACTCATGTCCTTCTCCTGCGACAGGTTGCCATTGTCCGGCAGGTTTCCCGCCTCGTCATCGTGATCTGCCGAAGGCTCTCTGAGCCTGCATTCCGCTGACGCACCAAAAAAATGGGCGGCCCGCAGGCCACCCATTGTTTCGATGTGCTCGAAACGCTTGATCAGGAGGCGGGAGGTGTCTCGCTCGATGCCGGCGCTTCGCTGCTGACGTCGGGTGGAACAAGCGCGGTCCACGACGAATCCGGGTCGAACTTCTGGATCGACTCGACGGCCGTCGCGGTGTCTTCGCCAAGGTCTTTCTGGAAGACCACGCCGTCCGGGTTGACGATGAACGTCATCACGCCGCTCGCGCCATAGTCGGCCGGCCAGGCGATCCCCGCGAAGCCTTCGGTCAGCACGCCGTCCTTGAAGTACTCGCGCGCGCCACCGTTGGCATTCGTTCCCTGCGCATACAGCATGCGGTAGTAATACCCGTGATACGGCTTGCGCTGCGTTCCAGCGGCATACCCTTCTTCCGCTGCTCCTGCGACGAACGGACCCGCCGGGCTCGGCGTCTCGCCTTCCGCCGTCGGCCAGTACAGGCCGTTGTGCATGCCAGCATCGCTGATCAGCTTGAGTGCGTAGATGCCCGCCGGATCGCCGTCGCGCCCTTCCGACGCGTAGGCGTTCTGGGCATTGACGTAGCCGTACATCACGTCGATTGCGCCGAGCTCGTTCTCGCCCACTCGCCGGTAGATCATTTCGTCGGCGCCTGCTGCGCCGTCCCAGACCCACTTGCCGTCGCGCTGCACGAGCGGGATCGGCATCGGCCACTCGTTGTCGCCGACGGTCAGCATCATCTTGTCGCCGTCCGCCGCGAGCGAGTTCTTCGCCTTGTACATCGCCAGGAACTCGGCACGGTCCGACTTGTCGGCTACGGGGTCGCCCGAGGACAGCAAGTCCTCGGTACCGGGACCCAGCAGCTTCGCGATTGCAGCCGTGTCGTCCTTTTCGAGCGCCGCGACGAGAGCAGCGACCGCGGCCTCCGGCGTTGCGTAACCCGCAGCCTCTTCTTTCTTGCCGGCGCAGCCGGCGGCCAGCAGCGCGAACGCAACCAGCGCAACGGCGTTCCTCGCTCAGCGCGCTTTCTTGTTGCCGCCGCCGCCACCGCCCTTGCTGCGGGCACCCTGCGGCATGCTCTGCTTGCCGCGCTGGCTCGCTGCGCCCGCGCTGCCGCGGTTGCTGTTGGCGCCTGACATTGCAGTGCCTTTGTTCGCCTTGTTGCCACCCTGCTGCATGCCGGGTGAAGGACGGTTCATCTGCGCGGGCTGTGCTGACGGTTTCGGCGATGGCCGTTGCGCGCTGCCACTACCGTAACCGCGATCGCCGCTCGGCATGGGCTTGGCCTTCGGCATGTTCTGCGTCGCGGGCTTCGACGGCTTCGGCATTTCGCGCGTGACCGGCTTCTGCGACGGTTTCGGCATGTTCTGCGGCGAGGGACGGCTCGCGTTGGTGTTGCCCGCGTACGAACCCTGCACCTTCGGTGGAGTCCTGTTCTGCGCACTCGGCGGACGCGCGGTGGACGCGGGCTTCGAATAGCCCGGCGTGGCCGAGTTGATTCGATCCTGCGGACTCTGCGCCGAAGCCGGACGCTTGTCCTTGCCCGCGTAGCTCTGCTGGCCCTTCCAGTTGCTGGCCGTCGCGTTGGGCGAAGGGCGCTTGACGTCGGCCGGCATGGGCCGCGGCTGGCGCTTGTTGAGGTCGTTCAGGTCCGACCGGTTCGGCTTGGCC
>JAPLSF010000030.1 GCA_026398785.1 Pseudomonadota bacterium
GTGTTGCCGAGGTCGCGCAAGCGCACCAACGTGTCGAGCAGGCGCTGGTTGTCGCGCTGGTGCAGGCCGATCGACGGCTCGTCGAGGATGTACATCACGCCGACCAGTCCCGAGCCGATCTGGCTGGCGAGCCGGATGCGCTGTGCTTCGCCGCCCGAGAGCGTTTCCGCGCTGCGGTCGAGCGAGAGGTAGTCGAGGCCGACGTCGCTCAGGAACGTGAGGCGGTCCGAAATCTCGCGGACGAGGCGGGCAGCGATTTCGCCGCGCCAGCCTTCGATGTGCATGTCGCCGAAGAAGCGTCGCGCCTCGGCGATCGACATCGCGGCGATCTGGGGCAGGGCGCGGCCCGCAACGAACACGTGCCGTGCCGCCTGGTTCAGGCGGCTGCCCCCGCAATCCACGCACGCGCGCACGCCGCGGTACTTCGCGAGTTCCTCGCGTACCGTCGTCGACTCGGTCTCGCGGTAGCGCCGCTCGAGGTTCGGCAGAATTCCTTCCCACGCGTGCGAACGCTTGCTGCCGGCGCCTTTCGCATCGACGTAGCGGAACTGGATCTTCTCCTCGCCGCCGCCCCAGAGCAGCGCGTGGCGTACGGCTTCGGGCAGGTCGTTCCACGGCGCTTCGATGTCGAAGCGGAAGTGCCTGGCGAGCGACTGGATCAGCTGGAAGTAATGCGCGTTGCGACGATCCCAGCCGCGCACCGCCCCGCCTGCAAGCGAGAGGCTCGGATTCACCACCACGCGCGCCTGATCGAAGAACTCCTGCACGCCGAGGCCGCCGCACGTGCCGCAAGCACCGTTCGGATTGTTGAACGAGAAGAGCCGCGGCTCGAGCTCCGTCAGGCTGTAGCCGCAGACCGTGCAGGCGAAGCGGTTCGAGAACACGAGCGGTTCGCGCTCGGGCTCGTCGTGGAAGGCGAGGCGCGCCGAGCCCTGCGCCAGGCCGAGTGCCGTCTCGAACGATTCGGCCAGTCGCTGTGCTGCGTCGGGACGCACCTTGAGGCGGTCGATGACCGCTTCGATCGTGTGGCGTCGCCGTCCATCGAGTTCCGGCTTGACGTCGAGTTCGACCAGCTTGCCGTCGATGCGCGCGCGCACGTAGCCCTGGCTGCGCAGGTGGTCGAACACTTCGGAGTGTTCGCCTTTGCGGTCCTGCACGATCGGTGCAAGCAGCAGCACACCCGTGCCTTCCGGCAGCGCGAGCACGTGGTCGACCATCTGCGTGACAGTCTGCGCGGCCAGATCCTGTCCGTGCTCCGGGCAGCGCGGCACGCCGGCGCGCGCGTACAGCACGCGCAGGTAGTCGTAGATTTCGGTGACGGTGCCGACGGTCGAGCGCGGGTTGTGCGACGTCGCCTTCTGTTCAATGGCGATAGCGGGGGAAAGGCCCTCGATGTGGTCGACGTCCGGCTTTTCCATCACGGAGAGAAACTGGCGCGCGTAGGCGGAGAGCGACTCGACGTAGCGGCGCTGTCCCTCTGCGTAGATCGTGTCGAACGCGAGCGAAGACTTGCCCGAGCCCGAGAGCCCGGTGATCACGATCAGGCGATCGCGGGGCAGGTCGAGGTCGATGTTGCGCAGGTTGTGGGTGCGCGCACCGCGGATCCGGATTTCGTCCATTCAGCTCAGCTTTCGGGCTGCGGGAAGGCAGCCTGCTAATATAGTCGGCGCTCCCGATCCGAGGCAAAGACCATCCGACCCCGTGCGACGACCCCGCGGCCGGCGATGACGCCGATCGAACGCCGATCCGTCGGCGCCCTGGCCGCCATCTATGCATCGCGCATGCTCGGCATGTTCCTGATGCTGCCGGTGCTGGCCCTGTATGCCCATACGCTGCCCGACTACTCCCCTGAGTTGCTGGGCCTGGCGATGGGTGCGTACGGCCTGACGCAGGCCTTGCTGCAGATCCCCTTTGGTCGCTGGTCGGACCGCTTCGGCCGCAAGCCGCTGATTACCATCGGATTGCTGTTCTACGCCATCGGCTCAGTGCTCGGCATGTTCGCGCACACCACGTGGCTGCTGGCCCTGGCCCGTGGTGTCCAGGGCGCCGGCGCCGTCTCGGCCTCGGTCACGGCGCTGCTGGCCGACCTCACCCGCACCGAAGTCCGCACCCGCGCGATGGCCGTGATCGGTATCAGCATCGGGCTGTCTTTCGTCGTGGCGCTGATCGTCGCACCTGCGCTGGATGCCGCGGTCGGTGTGCCGGGCATCTTCGGCATCATGCTGGCGATGGCGATCTTCGGCATCGTCCTGCTGTTCTTCGCCGTCCCGCCCGAGCCGGAACGAACGGGTGGAGCGGAGAGCCGCAAGTTGTCGGGCCTGCTCGAGATCGTGCGGCGGCCGCAGCTGCGCCCGCTGTATTTCGGCATGTTCGCCCTGCACGCGATCATGACGGCGACATTCATCTCCGTGCCGCAGGTCCTCGAGACGAACCTCGGCATCCCCAGCGAGGCTCACTGGAAGGTCTACCTGGGCGTATTCCTGGCCTCGATTGCGGGCACCGTGCCGCTGGTGCTCAAGACCGAGCGCAGCGGGGGAGCCGGCGTCCTGTTTGTGGTGGCAGTCGCGCTGACGGGCGTGTCGCAGGCACTGCTCGGCTTCGACCACGCGCACCTCTGGGTCGTACTCGCGGCGCTGGTGCTGTTCTTCGCGGTATTCAACTACCTCGAAGCCCGACTGCCCGCATTGCTGACTAACTCGGCTCCGGCGGCGGACCGGGGTGCTGCCCTGGGCGTTTTCGCCACCTCCCAGTTCCTGGGGGCGTTCTTCGGCGGCGTGATGGGCGGCATCCTGCTGGGCCGGTTCGGCATTTCCGGCGTGTTCTGGGGCTGCGCGGTCCTGGCCTTCGCCTGGGCGCTGCTGGCCTGCCGGCCCGCCCTGGCCGCCCCCGAGGTCGTTTCCGGCTGAAGCCGCCCATTTTGCACGCTTACGCGGCGGCCCCCGGGTTGCCGTAAAATCTCACCCCTACCCCCACTCCTGCGCAGGCTTCCCCGAATGGCACGCGGCATCAACAAAGTCATCCTCGTCGGCAACCTCGGCAAGGATCCCGAGACGCGCTACATGCCGAACGGCAAGGCGGTCACCAACTTCAGCATTGCCACTTCCGAGAGCTGGAAGGACAAGCAGACCGGCGAACAGCGCGAACAGACGGAGTGGCACAACATCGTCATGTACGACCGCCTCGCCGAGATCGCGGCCGAGTACCTGAAAAAGGGCTCGCAGGTCTACGTCGAAGGCAAGCTGCGTACCCGCAAGTGGCAGGACAAGGAAGGCCGCGACCGCTACACCACCGAGATCAACGCCAACGAGATGCAGATGCTCGGCGGCCGCGCGGGCGGCGGCGGTGGCATGGGTGGCGGCGGCGAGTCGCGTGGTGAAGGTCGTCCGGCGCCGGCCAGCAGTGGCGCCGGCGATCGCGCACCGGCCCAGGGTCCGGAAGAATCGCCGTTCGACGACGATATCCCGTTCTAGGAAGCGCCTCGCGCAATCGTTTCGCGCACACAGGGCCCGCGGCCGAAGCCGCGGGCCCCGCTCTTGTGCAGCGTGCGCGTCGACCTGATAAGCCACCGTTTTTCTTCGGTTTTTTCACTTTGCGGTCACCGCCGACCGACCTGCGTGGCCCCGACGTTCCGTATACTTGCCGCCCCATGCCTCGCGTCTACCTCAAAACCTTCGGCTGCCAGATGAACGAGTACGACTCCGCCCGGATGGCGGACGTGCTGCGTGAGTCCGGCGGCTACGAGTCCACCGAAAGTCCGGAAGAGGCCGACCTGCTGCTGCTCAACACGTGCTCGGTGCGCGAGAAGGCGCAGGAAAAGGTATTTTCGCAGCTCGGTCGCTGGCGCGACCTGAAGGCCGCGCGCCCGCACGTCATCATCGGCGTGGGCGGTTGCGTGGCGAGCCAGGAAGGCGAGGGCATCACCGACCGGGCGCCGTTCGTCGACCTCGTGTTCGGCCCGCAGACGATCCATCGCCTGCCCGACATGCTCGAGCAGTTGCGCAGTCAGGGACGCGCGGTGGTCGACATCAGTTTCCCCGAGATCGAGAAATTCGACCGGCTGCCCGCGCCGCGCGCCGACGGCGTGACGGCCTTCGTCTCGATCATGGAAGGCTGCAGCAAGTACTGCACGTTCTGCGTGGTGCCGTACACGCGCGGCGAAGAAGTCAGCCGCCCGCTCGAACAGGTGCTCGCCGAGGTGCGTTCGCTGGCGCAGCAGGGTGTGGTCGAGATCACGCTGCTCGGCCAGAACGTGAACGCATACAGGGGCCCGCTGGCGTCGGGCGGCCAGGCAGACCTCGCCGCGCTCATCTACCTCGTCGCGGCCGTGCCAGGCATCGAACGCATTCGCTTCACCACGTCGCACCCCGTCGAATTCCGCGACAGCCTGATCGAAGCCTACCGCGACGTGCCGCAGCTCGCGAACTACCTGCACCTGCCGGTGCAGAGCGGCTCGGACCGTGTGCTCGCGCTGATGAAGCGCGGGCATACCGTGCTCGAGTACAAACAGAAGCTGCGCCGGCTGCGTGCAGTGCGACCGGATATCAGCCTGACGACCGACATCATCGTCGGCTTTCCGGGCGAGACGGCGCGAGATTTCGAGGCCACGCTCGACCTCGTGCGCGACATCGGTTTCGACCAGAGTTTCAGCTTCATCTACAGCCAGCGGCC
>JAPLSF010000263.1 GCA_026398785.1 Pseudomonadota bacterium
GCCCCGTCTTCGAGATTCGACGCAATCGAGGCCAATTGCATCATCACAAGACCGGCATGACGCACAACGGCGTCTGGGATGCTTTCGATTATCGGCGTGCCTCTATCCATTGAATTTCAATGTCCGCATGGGGACCGGCAAATATCGACCCAAATGCGTCCTTCGTATTAGTCCTTCTTGAACTTCGAAAGCAGGTTCCGAAAGTCGTCCCATTCCGGGTCATTGTAGAAATCGATTTCTAACGGATAGCGCGGATGGTGTTCCAGCGCGGTATTGAGCGCGCTCATGAACTCGACCCGGTCTGAAATGTAATAGACGAGTTCTTTCCGGCCATTACCCGTGGTGCTATACGCGTGCCGACATATCCCGGCACCAGCGAGACCATCAAGCGCGTCCTCGAGGTCGAGCATCTGTTTGTTGATTTCCTCGGGCGGCATACCGTTCCGCGCGTCACGGTCGTATTTCCAGGAGACCACCGTCACCCAAGGGAGCCGAGTCCGAATCTCCTCACCGGGGAGCTGATTTACAAACTTATAGATGACAGGGAAGCCGTCTTCGATCGATTTCCCGATCACACCAAGTGGTCGATCAGATTCCATCCCTTCGGCTCCCGCGGCTAACGTGGCCATGCCCGTTCCAAGCACCAAAGTCTGCACAATCCTGAATGCCAAACGCTGCAAGAAGCCCATCAACTACGTCGCCCCCGACCGTCCGGTTGTGGCCGATTTTCCCCGTCCCCGACTGTCCGCTTTCTGCCGGCACACAGCGCGCCGGCTGACACGTCTTGGTGGCGGAGCCTTTTCACCGGCGCTAACTCGCGTGAGCAGGGATACGACAATCGCGGCCGCTTGCTGCTGCGACGGCCAACCAATCGGCAGTCTCTACTCCCGGTCGTCGCGACCGAATGGTCGCGGCAGGCGCGAGAAGACTTCTTCCTGCAGCGCCTTCCAGCGCTGGTAATTCTTCTGCGCCACCTGGGTCACGGTCTCGAGCGGATCGATGCCCACCACGTTCTTGAAGCGGTCGCGCAGCTCGCGCTGCTCCTTGGCGAAGAGCTGGATGCTCTCGTCGAGGTAGCGCCCCACGAAATCCTGCAGCCCGCTGCCGTAACTGCGGATCACGTGCGACAGGAAGTCGCGGCTCATCAGCGACTCACCGCCGCCTTCCTGTTCGGCGATCACCTGCAGCAGGATGCTGCGCGTGATGTCCTGCTGCGACTTGCGGTCGAGCACGACGAAGTCGATGCGTTCGACGACCAGCCGGCGGATGTCTGCCAGCGTGACGTAGCGGCTCTCGACCGTGTCGTAGAGCCGGCGGTTTGGATATTTGCGGATGACGCGCGGCCCCTTGCCGCTGCCGCCACCACCGGCGGTATCACCGCGTTTGGACTTTCTTGTTCTGGTTTTCGTAGCCGCAGTCGTCGCCATCGTGCTGTGTCCTCGGCCGGCGGTGCCGGCGCTAGCAAGCCACTTGCGGAGCCGCGCGCGCCGCGCAACCCGCAAACCCCTCCACGCGCCAATGCTCGCGTGCCCAGTCCCAGATCATGGGCAGCGATTCACGCCTCAGCGCGGCCGGCGGCGCTTGCCCAAGAAACTCGAGTACCGCGAACAGTTGCCCGGCCAACCCACCCCGTCTCCCGACGGCTGGTGCAGCCCCCGACTTGGAGAGCTTAAGGCCTCGGTCGTCCACGGCAAGGGGCAAATGCAGGTATCGCACCGGCGGCAAGCCTAGCGCACGCTGCAGCAGCACCTGCCGGGCCGTGCTCGACAGCAGGTCGCAGCCGCGCACGACGTCGGTGATGCCCTGTGCCGCGTCGTCCACGACGACCGCGAGCTGGTATGCATAGAGGCCATCCCGGCGCCGCAGCACGAAGTCGCCCACGGTGGCCGCGACGTCGATGGATTGCGGGCCCAGGCTGCGGTCGTCGAAGGCGATCGCGCCGGCCGGAACACGCAGCCGCAGGGCCTGGCCCGGGGCGTGAGCACCGTCGACTGCCAGGCAAGCCGCGGGATGAAACAGCTCCTCGCCGGTGCCGGTCGGGCGAGACTGATTCTCGGGCAGGCGGGCAAGGGCCGCGCGGGTGCACGTGCATTCGCGCAGGAAATGCGAGCGGGTGAGGCGTTCGATGGCCTCGGCATAGACATCGAACCGGGAACTCTGCTGCAGCACCGGCCCGTCCCACTGCATGCCATAGGCCTCGAGTTCAGCCAGGATCTGGCCGGCGGCACCGGGGCGAGTGCGCGGTGGGTCGAGATCCTCGATGCGCACCAACCACTGGCCGGCATGGGCGCGCGCGTCGAGGTAGCTGCCGACTGCGGCAACGAGGGAACCGAAATGCAGGCAGCCGCTGGGGGACGGGGCGAAGCGACCGCGATAAGACATCATGCCCTCACCCGGGCGCTGCCGTGCAGCGGAAGGCCCGGAAGGCCCGGAAGTCCCGGAAGGCCCGGAAGGCCCGGAAGGATCAGCGGTAGAAGTCGTCCCGGTCGCCAAACTGCTTTTCGCGGCGTTCGCGGCGTTCCTGCGCCTCGACGCTGAGCGTCGCCACCGGACGGGCTTCGAGGCGCTTCACGCCGATCGGCTCGCCGGTCTCGAGGCAGTAGCCATAGCTGCCGTCCTCGATGCGTTTGAGCGCCTCGTCGATCTTGCGGATCAGCTTGCGCTCGCGGTCGCGCGTGCGCAGTTCGAGGCTGAATTCGGACTCCTGCGTGGCGCGATCGTTGGGGTCGGGGAAGTTGGCAGCTTCGTCCTTCATGTGGAGCACGGTGCGATCCACTTCCTGCATCAAATCCTGCTTCCAGCTGGCAAGGATGGTGCGGAAGTGTTCGAGCTGCTCCTTGCTCATGTACTCCTCGCCCTTACTGATCTGGTAGGGCTGGACGTTGCGCGGGCCGGAAAGCAGGCTCGGGTTGATTTCGAGATCAGCATCCTCGGCGCGCTTGAGGCCGATGACCGGCTCCGGCACTCGCGCCGGCTTGGTCTTGGCAGGGGCGGGCTTGGGCGCTGGCTTGGCGGCGGCGGTAACGGTCTTGCGGGGCACGGCCTTTTCCTTGGCAGTCACGGGCTTGGGAGCCGCCTTCGCGGCGGGCTTGGCCACCGGCTTGGCAGCCTTCGCGGAAACGGTCTTCTGGGCCTTCGACGGCTTGACAGACGGTTTCTTGACGGGCATCGACGAACTCCCCACTCCGGTTGGAGGCGCGCGATTATACAGGCGGAACCGCGCTCGTCCACCCCGAAAAAACAGGTCGTCCGGGCTGCTGACCCGGCTGGGCCCGGCGTCCGGAAATGCTGTGAGGCGAGCCCGATTCTTTTAGAATTCTTCCTGCGCTGCGGCTTGCAGTTTTCCCGGGTGAATGATGCGTCTGACCAAGATCAAGCTGGCCGGTTTCAAGTCGTTCGTGGACCCGACCTCGGTCGGTTTCCCGACGAACCTGGTCGGCGTGGTCGGCCCGAACGGCTGCGGCAAGTCGAACATCATCGACGCCGTGCGCTGGGTGATGGGCGAAATCTCGGCGAAGCACCTGCGCGGCGACTCGATGGCGGACGTGATCTTCAACGGCTCCGGCACGCGCAAGCCCGTGGGCACCGCGTCGGTCGAACTCGTCTTCGACAACAGCGACGGCAAGCTCGGCGGCGAGTACGCCAGCTATTCGGAGGTCTCGCTGAAGCGTGTCGTTTCGCGCGACGGCCAGTCGTCGTATTTCCTGAACGGCGTGCGCTGCCGCCGCAAGGACATCACGCAACTGTTCCTCGGCACGGGCCTCGGCTCGCGCAGCTACGCGATCATCGAGCAGAACATGATCTCGCGCGTGATCGAAGCGAAGGCCGACGACATGCGGGCCTTCCTCGAAGAAGCCGCGGGCATCTCGCGCTACAAGGAGCGCCGCAAGGAAACGGAAAGCCGCATCGCGCAGACTCGCGAAAACCTGGCGCGCCTGTCCGACCTGCGTGACGAAGTCGAAAAGCAGCTGCGTCACCTGCAGCGCCAGGCCGCCACCGCGCGCCGTTACCAGACGCTGAAGCAGGAAGAACGCCAGACGCACGCCGAACTGCTCGCGCTCAAGCTGCGCGAGGTCGAGAGCGAAGCGAGCGCGCGCCAGGCGATATTGAGCGAGCGTGACCTCGCGCTGCAGGCCGCGCTGGCGGAGCAGCGATCGAGCGAAGCCGCCATCGAGCGCGCGCGGCAGGAGCACGACGCGCAGGCGGCCGTCCTGTCCGAAGTGCAAGGGCGGTACTACCAGGTCGGCGCGGACATCTCGCGCACCGAACAGGCCATCGACCATGCGCGTGAAATCCGCGCGCGCCAGCGACAGGAACTCGACCAGATAGCGCAGGGCATCCAGGACGCGGACCTGCACCGCGCGCGTGATCGCCAGCTTGCCGCCGAACTGGAAGCGGCGCTGGCCGAAATGGGTCCGGGCCTCGAGCAGGCGCGCGCCACTGAGCAGGCTACCGCAGCCGAACTCGCAGCGGCCGAAGCCGCAATGTCAGGCTGGCAGGAAAACTGGGAAAGCTTCAACCAGTCGCTGCGACAGGCCTCATCGGCCGCGGGTGCCGAGCGTGCCCGGCTCGAAGTGATGGAGAACCAGCTGCGAGGCCTGCTGCAACAGCGGGACCGCGCCACCCAGGAACATGGCACGTTGTCGGCGGCCGACGTCGCCGCCACGCTCGCAGCCCTCGCGGACCAGGAAGCCGAAGCGCGCGTGCAGCACGAGGCTGCACGCCGGCAAATGGACGAACTCGTCGCCACGCTGCAGGCCGAACGCGGCCGCGAGCGCGAACTCGCCCAGGCCGCACAAGCCGCGCGCCGCGAAACGCAGGAAGTCGAAGGCCGTATCGTCTCGCTCGAGGCGTTGCAGCGCGCAGCGCTCGGGCAGGGGCAGGGCAAGGTCGTCGACTGGCTCAAGTCGCGCGGTCTCGAGCACAGTCCGCGTCTCGCGCAGCAGCTCTCGGTCGACAAGGGCTGGGATCGCGCGGTGGAAACCGTGCTCGGCGGCTACCTCGAAGCCGTCTGCGTCGACTCATTGGATGACGTGGCCGGCACGCTTGAAAGCCTCACGGCCGGCACCGTCACGTTTTTTGCCGGGGCCCAGGGCCCTGCCTCTGCAGGTCACCCCGAGCGAACGCTGCGCGCCCGCGTGCGCGGTCCTGCCGGTCTCGACGCCCTGTTTGAAGGCATCGTTGCCACCGATACCCTGCACGACGCGCTGCGCCTGCGGACCGAACTGCGCGCGGGCCAGTCGGTCATCACGCGCGACGGCATCTGGATCGGCCCGGACTGGCTGCGCGTCAGCCGCGACAAGGATGCCCACGAAGGCGTGATCGAACGCGAAGAGCGCCTGCGTGCCGAACGTTCCGCGCTCGATACGCAACAGACGAAACACCGCACCGCCGAGTCCCACCTTGAAGCGCTGCGCGGCCGCGTGCGTGACCTCGAAGATCGCCTGGCGAGCCACCAGGCCGTGGTGTCGCGCAGTGGTTCGAGCCACATGAGCCTGCGCTCGCAGATCGACAGCCTGCGCGCCCGTGCCGATCAGCGCAGCCAGCGCATGCAGCAGCTCGCGTTCGAGATGACGGAAGTCGCGGGCGCGCTTGAAGCCGCCAACGCCGGCAACCGTGCCGCGCGTGGCCGTCTCGAGGAAGCCGTCAATGCCATGGGCGAGCTCGAAGAGCGCCGCGTCGCGCTCGAGGCCGAGCGCGAAGTACTGCGTGGCCGCCTGATCGAGACGCGCGCAACAGCGCAGACGGCACGCACCGCGGCCAACGAGGCCGCGATCCGCGTCGAATCGCGCCGCACCGGCTACCAGTCCCTGCTGTCGGGTCTCGAGCGCCTCGACGCGCAGGTTGGCCAGTTCGAAGTGCGCCGGCAGGATCTCGCTACGCAGCTCGCCAGCGGCGAGGAAAGCGAGACCCGGCTCAAGGCCACGCTCGAGGAGGCGCTGCAGCGTCGCGTCGCGGTCGAGGCCGAATTCTCCGCCGCACGCCACAAGATGGAAGAGGTCGATGCGAACCTGCGCGGACTGGATGAGCGTCGGCTCGCCGCGGAAGCCACGGTCGAAGCAGCGCGGTCCGCCCTCGAGAACGTTCGCTTCTCGGTGCAGGAACTCAAGCTGCGCCGTGAGAACTACATGGAGCAGTTCACGCAGACACGCCTCGAATTGCCGGTCGTCGTCGCTGCCCTGGTCGCAGACGCCAGCGTTCCGGCGTGGGAGCAGCGCCTGGCCGAGACCAGCGAGAAAATCGAGCGGCTCGGTGCGGTGAACCTCGCGGCGATCGACGAGTTCGCCGAACAGACCGAGCGCAAGGAGTACCTCGATCGCCAGTTCGCAGACCTCAACGACGCGCTCAACACGCTCGAGGACGCGATCCGCAAGATCGACCGTGAGACGAAGGCGCGCTTCCAGGATACCTTCGACCGCGTGAACGCCGGCCTGAGCCAGAAGTTTCCGCGCTTGTTCGGCGGCGGCCAGGCCTATCTCGAACTCGTCGGCGACGACGTGCTCGAAGCCGGCGTCGCAATCATGGCGCGTCCGCCAGGCAAGCGGAACAGCTCGATCAGCATGCTGTCCGGCGGCGAGAAGGCGCTCACGGCCGTTGCGCTCGTGTTCTCGATCTTCGAGCTCAACCCCGCGCCGTTCTGCCTGCTCGACGAAGTCGACGCGCCGCTCGACGAGAACAACGTCGGCCGGTTCTGCGACATCGTCCGCGAGATGTCCGATCAGGTGCAGTTCATTTTCGTCACGCACAACAAGACGACGATGGAACTTGCCAACCAGCTGCTCGGCGTTACCATGAACGAACCCGGCTGCTCACGCCTCGTCGCCGTCGACGTCGACGAAGCCGTGCGCATGGCGGCAATGTGAGTCACGCCAGGCAGCCTGCGACTCGATGAACGAATTGCGCTGGATTCTGCTCGCCGCCGGGGTGTTGCTCATCGCCGGCCTGTACCTGTGGGGCACGCGTACCCGCTGGCAAGGTCGAGGCGAGACCGAAGGCTCGCGGCGTCCCGCCGTGTTCACGGGCGGCGCCAGAGGCTTCGAGACCGCAGCGTCGGTCCCGCCTGACGATGTCGATGTCGACAGCGGGGAACCCGAGTTCCGCGTCGAAACTCGTGCGGAGCGCCGCATCGAGCCAGGCTTCGGCCAGGACGAAGTCGATGCGCTCGACGCGCCGGAACCGCGACGCGTCGATTTCGACGACGAGAGCGACTTCGAAACCCCTGCGATCGGGCGGCGCGAGCCCACCCTGTCCTCGACTCGAACCGATTCTGTGCCGACGCTGCGACCGGAACCGACGTTGCGTGTCGAGCCGACGCTGAGCACGCGCCCGGTCGAAGTGGCCGAGCCGCCTCATGCCGCGCCGAGCGAAGCACCGGCACCACGAAGGTCGCAGAAGATTATTGCGATCCGCGTGACGGCTTCGGCGCCTGCGCGCTTCGACGGCAAGGAGTTGCTCGCCGCATTGCGCTCCGAAGGTCTGGGATTCGGTCGCTACGAGATCTTCCACCACCTGCATGACGACGGCCGGCCGATCTACAGCGTCGCCAGTCTGCGCGAGCCGGGCACATTCGACATCGAGGCGATGCCGACCACCTATTACCCCGGCGTTGCCATGTTCACGGTGCTGCCCGGTCCGGTGCCGGCAGCCGAAGCCTTCGACGAAATGATTTTTGCGGCCCGCGCCCTGGCCACGTACCTGAGCGGTTCGCTGACCGACGAACGCGGAGCGCCGCTCACTGCACTGCGTGTTGGCAAGCTCCGCGAGGAAGCGCTCGAGTTCGAGCGCGGCGCCGGTTCGGCCTGAGGCCTGGTCATGGCGACGTCCCGCGAGGTGGCGAGACGGGCCCGCGAACTGCGCGAGCTGATCGAAAATCACAACTACCGCTACTACGTCCTCGACGATCCGGAAGTCTCGGACGCACAGTTCGACGCGTTGATGCGTGAGCTGCAGCAGATCGAGTCCGGACATCCGGAACTGGCCGATTCCGCTTCACCGACGCAGCGAGTTGGTGGCCAGGTCGCGCGTGAGTTCCGCGCAGTCGCGCACGCCGTGCCCATGCTGTCGCTCGACAACGCCTTCAGCGCGCAGGACGTCGTCGACTTCGACCGCCGCGCGCGTGAACGCCTCGACGTCGAACGCATCGCCTACTCGGCCGAGCCAAAGATCGACGGCCTCGCGATCACGCTGCGCTACGAGCAGGGCCGGCTGGTCCAGGCGGCGACGCGCGGTGACGGCTCACGCGGCGAGGACGTCACCGTCAACGTGCGTGCCATCCGCTCGGTGCCGCTGCAGTTGCGTGGCAACCAGTCGCTGCCGGTACTCGAGGCGCGCGGCGAAGTCTTCATGACCCGCAAGTCGTTCGAGACGCTGAACCTGCGCCAGTCCGAGCGCGGCGACAAGACGTTCGCCAACCCGCGCAATGCCGCGGCCGGCAGCCTGCGGCAGCTCGATCCGTCGATCACGGCGGAGCGCTCGCTGGACCTGTTCTTCTACGGCGTAGGTGCGACCGAAGGCTGGACGGTGCCGCCGTGTCACAGCGAAATCCTCGCCGCCTTGCGCGAGTTTGGTCTACGCACGTGTCCGGAAATTGCGGTGGTCGATGGCGTCGATGGCTGCCTCGAGTACTACGGCCGGATTGGCGAGCACCGCAACACGCTCGCGTACGACATCGACGGCGTCGTCTACAAGGTCGATCGCCTCGACTGGCAGCGCGACCTCGGGTTCGTGGCACGGGCGCCGCGCTGGGCCATCGCGCACAAGTTTCCGGCGCAGGAGACGACAACCGTGGTGAACGACGTGCAGTTCTACGTCGGTCGCACCGGTGCGCTCACGCCCGTCGCCCACGTCGTGCCCGTGTTCGTGGGCGGTGTGACGGTCAGCAACATAACCTTGCACAACATGGACGACGTCGCGCGCAAGGACGTGCGCATCGGCGATACCGTCATCGTGCGCCGGGCCGGGGACGTCATTCCCGAGATCGTGCGCGTGATTCCGGAACGGCGACCACCCGATGCGCGCAGCGTGGTATTGCCGAAGCGGTGTCCGGTGTGCAACTCCCATGTCGACCGGACCGAAGGCGAGGCTGTCGCACGCTGCTCCGGCGGGCTCGTCTGTGCGGCGCAGCGTTTCGGCGCAATCCGTCATTTCGCATCGCGCCGCGCGATGGACGTGGATGGCCTCGGTGAACGCCTGGTCGAGCAGTTGATCGAGACCGGGCGCGTCACCACGCCGGCCGATCTCTACACCCTGACGGTGGCAGAGATCGCTGAGCTGGAGCGCATGGGTCCCAGGTCCGCGGCCAACCTGTTGGCCGCGCTCGAGCAGAGCAAGCAGACCACGCTGCCGCGATTCCTGTATGCGCTCGGCATCCGCGACGTGGGCGAGGCGACGGCGCTCGCGCTCGCCGGGCATTTCGGCGACCTCGATCCGTTGCAGGCGGCGTCGTTCGAGGAGATTCAGCAGGTGCGTGACGTCGGTCCCGTGGTCGCGGCGCACGTGCGTGAGTTCTTCGACGAGGAGCGCAACCGGCTCGTGATCAAGAACCTGCGGGCGGCGGGCGTGCGCTGGCCGGTCATCGAACGCGCGGCAGCGGCCACCGCAGGTCCGCTGACTGGCCAGGTCGTCGTGATCACGGGCACGCTCGCGACGATGTCA
>JAPLSF010000366.1 GCA_026398785.1 Pseudomonadota bacterium
GGCCGAGTTCGAAGACCTGGAACAGGCCGGCTGGGCCGGCGCCGATGATCAGGGCATCGGTCTCGATGGGGGTCACTGGGGCGCTGGGAACAGTCAAGGGGGAACCTCCGGCAAAACTGCGCCGATTCTAGCGGATCGCCCGTAAACCCCGCCGGGGGATGGCCTGCCCCAACCCGCCTATCGGTGTTTTCCGCAACGCCTGCGGAAACTTCCGCTTGAAACCCCGGGCCAGCTTAGACAAATTCTCATCCTTGACGCACATCAAGGCAGGATGGCGGGCCGGGCCGCAGGCTCAACCCCGCTCCGCGCAGTCCAGGAACGCAGATGAACTCGCACCAGATCCGGTTCGATGAAGACCTAGTCCGCCGCTACGACCGCTCGGGACCGCGGTACACGTCGTACCCGACGGCCGTGCAGTTCTCGGACCGCTTCGGGGTCAACGAGTACCGGGCCGTCGCGGTGGCCAGCAACCAGGACCCGATCCCGCGGCCGCTGTCGCTGTACGTCCACATCCCCTTCTGCTCGAGCCCCTGCTTCTACTGCGGCTGCACCAAGGTCATCACTCGCAACCACGAGAAGGCCGAGGCGTACCTGTACCGGCTGCATCGCGAGATCGAGATGCAGGGCGAACTCTACGACCGCGACCGCGTCGTCGAGCAACTGCACTTCGGTGGCGGCACCCCCACTTTCCTGACCTCGCTCGAGATCGAACGGCTGGTCGAGAAGATCGGGCAGCACTACAATCTGTCGTCGGACGAAGGCCGCGAGTATTCGATCGAGCTCGACCCGCGCACGATCACGACCGACACGCTGCGCGACCTGTATCGCATCGGCTTCAATCGCTGCAGCCTCGGCATCCAGGACTTCGACCCGGCCGTGCAGGAAGCGGTGAACCGCGTCCAGTCCGTGCCCGACACGCTGCGCCTGATCCGCGAAGCACACCCGAGACACGGCTGCAACTGCTCGAACTGACGATCGACAAGCTCTCGGCCGCGGGCTATATCTACATCGGCATGGATCACTTCGCGCTGCCCGACGACGAACTCGTGGCTGCGCAGGAGTCCGGCACGATGTACCGGAATTTCCAGGGCTATTCGACGCGCGGCTACTGCGACCTCGTCGGCCTCGGCGTGAGCTCGATCGGCAAGGTCGGCGACCACTACATCCAGAACCTGAAGACGCTGCCCGAGTATTACGGCGCGATCGATCGCGGCGAACTGCCCGTGCACCGCGGCTACACGATGACGGGCGACGACGTCATTCGTCGCGACGTGATCCAGCAGATCATGTGCTACGGCGTGCTCGACTACGACGCCACCGCGAAGCGCCACAACATCGACTTCCGCCAGTACTTTGCGAGCGAACTCGCGGCGCTCGAACCGATGGTGGCCGACGGCCTCGCGGAATTCGCCGAACCGGGCCTGCGCGTGCTACCGGCGGGCCGGCTGCTGCTGCGTCACCTCGCGATGGCGTTCGATGCCTACCTGCCGTCGGTGCAGGCGTCGGGGCAGCGCTTCAGCAAGGCGATCTGACCACAGCAGGCCACCGGAACATGCGAATGACGAAGTCAGGCCGGCGGG
>JAPLSF010000059.1 GCA_026398785.1 Pseudomonadota bacterium
GTGCAGGCGGTCTGGGCATCACAGCACTACGTGGGGTTTCACGAGCACTCGTTCCCCGATTGTTTCGTCTGCGGTCCGCACCGTCGCCGTGGCGATGGCATGCGGATCTTTCCGGGGCTGCTCGACTCGGGCATGGTCGCCGCGCCCTGGATTCCGGCGGACGACCTGGACGGCGGCGACGGCAAGGTCGCCGTTGAGTTTCACTGGGCCGCGCTCGATTGCCCGGGTTATTTCGCCGCGATCGGCGACACGCCCCGGACGATGCTGCTCGGCGAGATGCAGGCGCACGTGGATCGGCGCGTGCACGTCGGCGAGGCCTGCATGGTGCTGGGTTGGTTGATTGCGAGCGAAGGCCGCAAGTACCGGTGCGGCACGGCTATTTTCGATGAAGACGGCGAACTCTGCGCGCGGGCGCTGACCACGTGGATCGAAGTCGCGCGGAAGTAATCCTCACCCCAACTCCCTCCCGCCGCAGCGGAAGGGGAGCCGTCGTTCAACGGCGCGCGAGCAACGCCGTCAACAGGCCCGCAGCCGTGAGCAGGACGCCCGGCATCCAGTCCGTGCGGAAAGCCAGCCAGAGAATCCCCGCCAGCAACACTGCCGCCCCGATGATGGTCTGGTCGCGGCGCCTGGCGCTCGCCTGGATCTCGCGCCGCAGCTCTGCGTAGGACTCATTGTCCACCCGGATGCGGAGCGTGCCTTCGGACGCCTTCTGCACGAACTGCTGCAGCAGTTGCGGCAGCATGCGTATGGACTCGGACAGGTCGGGCAGTTGCCGGCGCAGTTCCTGGGCGATGTTGCGGCCGCTCAACCGGTCTGCGCCCCATTCCTGCATGATCGGCTGCGCGGTCTTCCACAGGTCGAGCTGCGGATAGAGCTGCCGTCCGAGCCCTTCGATCTGCAGCAGGGTCTTCTGCAGCAGGATCAGCTGCGGCTGCACGCGCATGTCGAAGCGGCGCGCGACTTCAAAGAGCCGCATCAGCACTTGCGCGAACGAAATCTCCGCCAGCGGCTTGTTGAAGATGGGTTCGCACACGGTGCGGATGCCCGCCTCCAGTTCGTCGACGCGCGTGTCCTTGGGCACCCAGCCTGAATCCACGTGCAGGCGCGCGACACGGTTGTAATCGCGGTCGAAGAACGCGAGGAAGTTTTCGGCCAGGTAATGCTGGTCGCGCGCGTCGAGCGAGCCGACGATGCCGAAGTCGACCGCCGCGTACAGCGGCCGCTGCGGGTCGTCGGTCTGTATGAAGATGTTGCCGGGGTGCATGTCGGCGTGGAAGAAATTGTGCCGGAACACCTGCGTGAAGAAGATCTCCACGCCGTTCTCGGCAAGTGCCTGGATGTTCGTGCCACGACGGAGGAGTTCGTCCATGTTGCTCACGAGCACGCCGTGGATGCGTTCCATGACCATTACTTCGGGCCGGCAGTAATCCCAGTACACGTCTGGCACGTACAGCAGCTCCGAGCCGGCGAAGTTGCGGCGCAACTGCGCGGCGTTAGCCGCCTCGCGCATGAGGTCGAGCTCGTCGAGGATGGTCTTCTCGTACTCCTGCACGACCTCGTAGGGCCGCAGCCGGTAGCCTTCCTGCGAATAGTCGCGCGCCAGCTGCGCGAGGACGTACATCACCTCGATGTCGCGCTCGATCTTCGCCCGGATGCCGGGTCGCACGACCTTGACGACGACTTCTTCGCCGGATCGCAGGCGCGCGGTGTGCACCTGCGCGATCGAGGCGGCGGCGAGCGGCGTCTCGTCGAACTCCGCGAACACTTCGCCCACCGGCTTGCCGTAAGCGCCCTCGATGATGGCTCTGGCTTCCGCCCCCGGGAACGGCGGCACGCGGTCCTGCAGTTTCTCGAGCTCGTCGGCGATGTCGAGCGGCAGCAGGTCGCGCCGCGTCGACAAAGCCTGCCCGAACTTCACCCAGATCGGCCCCAGCTCCTCGAGCGCAAGGCGGATGCGCTCACCGCGCGGGCCGCCTTTGCGACGTTCGAACCACGTCGCCGGCGAGAGGTAGAACGCGAAACGCAGCGGACGGAACAGGTGCGTCGCGAGAATGATCTCGTCGAGCCCGTGGCGGACGAGCACGCGCTGGATCTGGAGCAGGCGGGTGGCGACGCGGAAACGCATGGTGAAGGGAGGAAGTGCGGGAAGGGGAGGAAGGGGAGGAAGGGGTTAGGGGTTAGTCGGAAGAAGTCGCGCTGCAAGCTTGAGGCGCACTGGGCTACCTGGATTCTGGCTTGGCGCGCGATTCGACGCGACTCAGGCGGGCGTCGAGCCGGTCCGTCGCCTCGCGCAGCTGGTCGACGGCTTCGAGGAACTCCTCGACTTCGACACGGGCCGGCACGTCGCGGCCTTCTTCCTGCAGGTATTCAGCCACGTTGGTCGAGAACGAATCGGCGGCCTTGCGGCCCCAGTCGAAGAAGTTGCGGGCGATGTTCGCCACCTGGTGTGCCGCAACGTCGCCCACGACGCGCGACAGCTCTTCCTCGAAATCGGGCTGGGCCTGCTGCAGCAGTTCGCGAAAGCGCTGCGCCACCTCGGCGTCGCCCGCGATGCGGATCGACGAGCCGCGCAGTCGATCTTCGGCGCCCGGCCCGACCAGCGAGAGCAGCGACAGCGGTGAGCCGGACAGTGTCGCGTCGGCCTCGCCTGCGTCGCGCGTGTCGAGCGCGATACGGCCGTCAGCAACGCGGCAACAGAACCTGAGCGGCGTGCCTTCGAACACGAGCGAGAGCCCGCGCCCTTCGAGTTGCCGCGCCAGCGCCGAGGCGCGCTCCGATTGCGCGATGTTGCGGTTCAGCAGCGTCGCCAACCGGTCGAAGACGGCATTGACCGGATTCGCGCTCAATAGCGGAACCCCTTGTGCAGGGCGACGATGCCGCCGGTGAGGTTGTGGTAGCGGCAGTCGTCGAGGCCCGCGTCACGCATCATGCCCAGCAGCGTTGCCTGGTCGGGGAAGCGGCGGATCGATTCAGCGAGGTACCGGTAACTGTCCGGGTCGTTCGCGATACGCGCGCCGAGCCACGGCAGCACGCTGAACGAGTACGCGTCGTACACGGGCTTGAGGCCCGGGAACACGGGCTTCGAGAATTCGAGGATCAGCAGCCGGCCACCCGGCTTGAGCACGCGCCGCATCGACGCGATTGCTGCCGTCTTGTCCGTCACGTTGCGCAGGCCGAAGCCGATCGTCACGCAATCGAACGTTTCGTCGGCGAAAGGCAGGCACTCGGCATTGGCGAGCGAGAACTGCACGTTGCGCAGCAGGCCGCGGTCGAGCAGCCGGTCACGCCCGACTTCGAGCATGGCCGCGTTGATGTCGGAGAGCACCACGAGGCCCTTGTCGCCGACCTGGTGGGCCATGCCGGCGGCGATGTCGCCCGTGCCGCCCGCGACGTCGAGCGCCGACATGCCGGGACGCAGCCCGGTCTGGCTCAGCGTGTAATGCTTCCAGAGCCGGTGCACGCCGGCCGACATCAGGTCGTTCATGATGTCGTACTTGTCGGCGACGGAATCGAACACGGCGCGGACGCGGCGCGCCTTCTCGGGGGTCGGCACCTCCTCGTAACCGAAATCGACCGACGGGGTCGCTGCAGCGGAGGCGGGGGCCTTGCGGGGTGGGGCTGTTTCGCTCATGGGAACGGGGATTCTACGCCGTTCCGACCCTGCAGATGGGTGGGCAGGATCCGACGCACCCGGTCAGGCGGAGCGCGGGCCCACGGGTTCTCAATCGACGACGGGCATCCCGGGCGGGTAGTGCGTGACCTCGAATCGAATGCCATCCGGGTCCTGCATGAACAGCGCCGTGGCGCCGGACAGTTGCTGGATCTGCGGCACCGCAAAGCCGGCGGCCGCCATGGCAGCGCGGATTTCATGGACCTGTTCGGGTGAGGCAGCCCCGAAGCCGAGGTGGTTCATGCCCGCGCCGTAACGCTCGTAGGGCCGCGCGTCCGTCTTTGCCTGCAGGAACTGGAAAAAGAAGCCCGCGCCGTCCGTCCACACATGATTGCGTTGTTTGCGGAAGCCGATGAGCGGCAGCAACCGTTCGTAGTACGGCATGCTGCGTTCCAGCGAGGAAACCAGCAGGGTCACGTGATCGAGCCGCATCGTCCGCAGTCCTGTGCTGATTGAGGCTCGGTGCCGCTCAGGCTTTCTTGTTCGAAACCTGCGTGGGGTACGGGATGCCGAGCTGCTG
>JAPLSF010000241.1 GCA_026398785.1 Pseudomonadota bacterium
TGTTTACCTGGGCCCTGATATCTTTGACGGTGATCGATCTCGATCACACGCTGCTGCCCGACGCCATCACGATTCCGCTGCTGTGGCTGGGCCTGCTGCTGAGCCTCTGCTGGCATGCGGATCTCCAGGCACCCGCTCCGACGGATCCGTCCTCCGCGATCCTCGGCGCCGTCTTCGGCTACCTGGTCCTCTGGACCGTCTACTGGGCCTTCAAGCTCGCCACGGGCAAGGAAGGCATGGGGTACGGCGACTTCAAGCTGCTCGGCGCGCTCGGGGCCTGGATGGGCTGGCAGATGCTGCCGCTGATCCTGCTGCTCTCTGCGTTTGCCGGAGCCGTCATTGGTATCGCGTTGATCCTGCTCCGCGGCCGGGACCGCAACGTGCCGATCCCCTTCGGCCCTTACCTCGCGGCGGCCGGCTGGATCGCGCTGCTGTGGGGACCGCAGATCATGGGCGGGTACCTGACCCTGGCCGGCCTGCGCCATTGATCGCTGACGCACGACAGTGACGTCGACGGCACCACAGCCCGCTTCCCGACCCTTCCGCGTCGCCCTCACCGGCGGCATCGCCAGTGGCAAGACCACGGTCGCCGATCTGTTCGCGGCACTCGGCGTGCCGTTGATCGACACGGACCTCATCGCCCGCGAGGTCGTTGAGCCCGGCCAGCCGGCGCTCGCTGCCGTTGCCCAGGCCTTCGGCAGTGACGTACTCGACCCCGACGGCAGGCTCGACCGGCGTCGGCTGCGCGAGCTCATCTTCAGCGACGCCACGGCACGCGCCCGGCTGGAAGCGATCCTGCATCCGGCCATTCGCGCCGAAATGGAACGCCAGTCGGTTGCCGCAGCAGGGGCCGGGCCCTACCAGATGCTCGTGATTCCGCTGCTGGCCGAGGGTGGCCGACGCGATCACGTCGACCGCGTCCTGGTGGTGGACGCGCCGGAAACCGTGCAGATCGAACGCCTCATGGCACGGGACGCCGTCACCCGAGAACAGGCGACAGCATCGCTCCGCGCCCAGGCGCAGCGTGAGAAGAGGCTGGGCATCGCCGACGACGTGGTGACGAACACGGGGCGGACCGAGGACCTGCGCGAGCAGGTCGCCGCGCTGCACGAACGATATGTGAAGTTGGCGGCGGCAAGCAGGGCAGGCAAGGTTGTGCCGCCAAACGGCCATGACGCACAATAGTCGACCATGAACTCAACCGAGGCCGCAGTGCCCTCCGCGGATGCGGCGACCCGCGTCGTTGCGTACGAACAGCCGCTCAACGAGCGGATGCGCAACTTCCTGCGCCTCGATTTCCTGTACCAGCAGGCCGTGCACCATCACACCCTGACCGATCCCTGGTCCACGCGGGCCGCGGTCTCCTCGCTGCTCGAGATCCTCGCAATCACGCAGCGAGGCGACATCCGCAGCGAGGTGCTGAAGGAACTCGAGCGGCAGATGCACCATTTGTCGGCCTTCAGCTCACGACCGGGCGTTGATTCCGCGCGGCTCAAGCTGCTGCTGACCAAACTGCACCGCATGCGCGAGGAACTGAGCTCGGTCGGCGCGCTCTTCATGCAGAAGCTGCGCGACTCCGAGTTCCTCAACGCGATCAAGCACCGCAGCACCATCCCCGGCGGCACCTGCGAGTTCGACCTGCCCGACTACACCCACTGGCTCAACCAGCCGGACGAAATCCGCGGCGCGGACTTCGCGAAGTGGCTGGCCGTGATCCGTCCGCTCGGCGACGCGATCTCCGAGCTGCTCTGGATGACGCGCGAACAAGGCAGGACGCGTCGCGAAGTCGCGTCCAACGGCGTGTATCACCTGACGCTCGAGCGCGACGTGCCCGTGCAGCTGATCCGCATCGTGTTGCCGCGGGGCACCGACATCTACCCGGAGATAAGCGGCAGCCACTACCGCGTCAGCATCCGCTTCCTCTCCTGGCAGGACGCGGGCACGCACCCGGTGCAGATGACGGGCGAGGTCCCGTTCATGCTCGCGCTCTGCACCTGAGCGCAGGCCCCGAGCCGCGAGCAGGCCGCCATGCCGACGTTTCCGTGTCCCACGTGCCAGCGCCCGGTGGAATGGTCCGCCGCAGCGAGTTGGCGCCCGTTCTGCAGCGAGCGCTGCCGGCTGATCGACCTCGGCGCATGGATGACTGAAAAGCACGCGATCCCCGGCGAGGAAATCTCGCCGGACGGCGTCCAGCCATCAAACGACGAACCCGACGATCCGCCGCGACACTGACGCAGCGCTGCAAATCCCATGGATCCCGACTTCTGGCATCAACGTTGGCAGGCCCGTCAGATCGGATTTCATCAGTCCGCTCCGCATCCCTTCCTCGAACGCTGGTGGCCCTCGCTCAACGTGGCGGCAGGCTCTCGCGTCTACGTGCCGCTCTGCGGCAAGAGCCTCGACCTGGTCTGGTTGTCGGTGCGCGGCTACCGCGTCGTCGGCTCCGAGCTGAGTTCGCTGGCGGTAGAGGAGTTCTTCGGCGAGCAGCAACGGACCGACGTGCAGGTCGAACAGCACGGTCCGTTCCATCGGCATCGATCCGGCGCGTTCGAGATTTTCGAGGGTGATGCGCTGCAACTCACACCCGCACTGCTCGGCCCGGTGCAGGCGGCCTACGATCGAGCCGCGCTTGTCGCGCTGCCGCCCTCGATGCGCGAGCGCTATGCACAGCACTTCGCCACGTTGCTGCCGGCAGGCAGTCGCACGCTGCTGGTTGCGTTCGAATACGAGCAGACGATCAAGGACGGCCCGCCCTTCTCAGTGACCCCCGATGAAGTCGTTAGGCTGTACGGCGGGACATTCCGGGTTGAGGAGCTGGAACGCGTCGACATCATCGGCGAGAGCCCGAAGTTCGCCGCGGAAGGACTCGACGCGCTGCACGAAGTGGCCTATTCGCTGACCAGGCGCTGAGTGTCGAGTGAGTGTCGAGCGCCCGGTCCGGTTCTCCTTCCGGCGAGCGGAAAGGCAGACACGCTCGCCGGAAGGAGAACCGGACCGGCGTTACAGCCCCTCACCCGCGCTGCTAGCGGCTCTCGAGACGCCGCTGGTTGCAGGCGATTGATCCGGTCGTTCTTCCCGAGCGCATGTCTGCCTTTCCAAGCTCGGGAGAAGGTTCCCGGATCAATCGCCTGCAACCAGCGGCGCCTCGAGAGCCGCTAGCAGCGCGGGTGAGAGGTCGTGGCGCGGTCCGGTTCTCCTTCCGGCGAGCGTGTCTGCCTTTCCGCTCGCCGGAAGGAGAACCGGACCGCGCGCTCGACACTCTCTCGACACTCAGCGCCTGGTCAGCGAATAGGCCACTTCGTGCAG
>JAPLSF010000240.1 GCA_026398785.1 Pseudomonadota bacterium
TTCAGATCCGGCACGGGCGGCGCGCGGACGAACCGCACAGCAGTCGCTGGAACGGTGGTTCAAGAAGCTGGACCGGGACCTCGATCCGACGCTCGAGCGGTTAGCCCGGGCCGGCAAGCGCTGGGACCAGGCAATCACTCGGCTGATTGAGCCGGGCCCTGAAGATCCATCCTGACGACGACCAGGCCGCCTGAATTCGGTTCAGTGCGGACCGAGAATCCGAAGCGGCGTGCCCAGGCAGCGATCCGCGCATTCTCGGCCAGGGTAGTGCCTTCGAGGCAATCGATTGCACGAGCCTGTGCCGCGGTGGCCAGCGTGCGCATCAGTTCCGTGCCGAGGCCCCGTCCCTGCCAGCCATCGGCCACGACGATGGCGCACTCGGCCCGTCTCATTCCCTCGATGCGGGCATAACGGCTCACGCCGACGAGGGTCTCGCCGGTGGCGTCCTGCGTTATGCCGCCGACCGCAAGACGGTCGTAATAGTCGAGGTCGAGCAGCCGTTCGAGATCGCGCTCGCTGGCCGTCGTAGCGAAGTACTGGACGCGCAGGTACAGGGTCTCTGGGGACAGCGCCTCGATGAACCGTCGCTCTAGGGCGAGGTCTGCATGGCGGAGCGCGCGGATGGTGACCGCATGCGCACCAGCGGGTTGCCAGGTGCGCTCGAGTTCGTCGGGGTAGCGGCCGCGGAGGGCCTCAGGCGTGACGGGCGCAGAGGAAGGAGGACGTGTCACTCGCGATCGCGGTATTCGTCGTCTTCTTCGTCGAGGTCGTCGTCCTCGTCATCGTCCCAGTCGTCGTCCTCCTCCTCGTCATCGTCCCAGTCCTCGTCCTCGTCTTCTTCTTCGTCTTCTTCATCGTCTGCGACGACGTCGTCGACCCAGCCTTCGGGTGGCAGGGCCAGGTCGAGGTCCATCTCGTTCCACTGGTCGAGGCTGATTTCCCGGATCTCGCGATCCGGCCACTGCAGGCGGACGATCTCCTCGTCAGGGTCGACCGCGAGCACCTGGAACGCTTCCTCGCTGTCGAGGTCTTCGTACCATTGGCCTGCCTGCGGTTCGTAATCACGGCTCACGGGTAAATCCTCAGCGGCAACGCCGCCCGAAAACGGCATCAGAGCGCGCACAACTATACGGTCGGGCGCTCCGCACAGGCAACCGGAACACACCGATGCTGCACTGCCGCAATTGACGTACACTCGGACCTATACCGGGGTTTGCCAGAGGACTCAACGTGTACACGTATCGCGCACCGCTCCGTGACATCCGCTTTGTCGTCCACGAAGTGCTCGACTTCGAGCAGCACTACCGTGCCTACGGCCGCGAAGACCTCAATCGCGAACTGCTCGAGGGCATCCTGGAGGAGGGCGCGCGTTTCGCCGAAGACGTATTGGCGCCCACCAACCGCGTCGGCGACGTCCACGGCCTGGTCTTCGAAAACGGCGAGGTCAAGACCCCGCCCGGCTTCAAGGAAGCCTATGACCGCTACTGCCAGGACGGCTGGATCACGATGACGGCCGACCCGGCCTGGGGCGGCCAGGGCCTGCCTGGCGGTTTCTCGCTGGCCTTCGGCGAGATGCTGGTGTCGGGCAACATGGCGTGGCGCATGTACTCCGGCCTTTCCGAGAGCGCCGCGCTCACGATCGCGGCTCATGGCAGCGAAACGCTCAAGCAGACCTATCTGCCCAGGATGATCAAGGGCGACTGGTCCGGCACGATGTGCCTCACCGAAGCGCACAGCGGCACCGACCTCGGCATCCTCAAGACCAGGGCCGAGCCCCGTGCGGACGGCTCCTACGCGATCACCGGCACCAAGATTTTCATCAGCGCCGGCGAGCACGACCTGACGCAGAACATCGTGCACCTCGTGCTGGCGCGCCTGCCGGATGCACCCGCGGGCACCCGTGGCATCAGCCTCTTCGTCGTGCCAAAGTTCCGGCCCGATGCGCACGGCGATGCCGGTGAACGCAATGGGGTCGTGTGCGGCTCGATCGAGCACAAGATGGGTATCCACGCGTCGCCGACGTGCGTGATGCACTTCAACGACTCGATCGGCTGGCTGCTCGGCAAGCCGAACGAAGGCCTCGCGTGCATGTTCACGATGATGAATCACGCGCGCCTCGGCGTCGGGCTGCAGGGCCACGGCCTGTCGGAGCTCGCGTGGCAGGCGTCGATTGCCTATGCCAACGATCGCCTGCAGGGCCGCGCGATGACGGGTGTGAAGGAGCCCGGCAAGGCGGCGGATCCGATCATCGTCCACCCCGACGTGCGCCGGATGTTGCTCACGCAGAAGGCGTTGGTCGAAGGCGGCCGCGTGCTGTGCTTCCTGACCGGTCGCGAGATCGACAGCGCGCACCTCAATCCGGACCTGGAAGCCCGCCGGGCGTCGAGCGACCTGATCGCCTTCCTCACTCCGATCGTGAAGGGCTTCCTGACCGAGGCCGCAATGGAAGTGACTAGCCTCGCCGTGCAGATCCACGGCGGCCACGGCTTCATCCGCCAGACGGGCGTCGAGCAGTTGATGCGTGACGCGCGCATCACGCCGATCTACGAGGGCACGAACGGTGTGCAGGCCCTCGATCTGCTCGGCCGCAAGGTCTTCGGCACGGGCGGCAAGAGCCAGCAGATGATTGCGGCGCGCATCGTCGAATCGATCAGGAAATTCGGCGGGATACCCGAGATCGCGCCGCTCGCCGCGGATCTCGGCAGGCGCCTGGAACAGTGGGGTAGACTCACCGCCGAGCTTGGCCTGGCCGCGAAGAACAATCCGGACGAAGTCGGCGCCGCCGCGACCGACTACCTGCACGTCTCCGGTTACATCTGCCTCGCCTGGTGCTGGCTCGTGGCTGCGGGCGTTGCCGCGAAGAAACACGCTGAAGACCCGAACGACGACTTCTACATGGCGAAACTGGTGACTGCACGGCACTACTTCTCGCGCCTCCTGCCGCGTGTCGATTCGCACGCGGCCGCCGCACGGGCCGGCTCCACCGGGCTGATGGCGCTTACGGCCGATCAGTTCGCGATCGCATGAGCGCACCCGCGGCTGCACGCGGCGGGGCACGCCTCGCCCGTGCCAAGCGGGTCGTAGTGAAGATCGGGTCGGCGCTGCTCGTCGAGAAATCGACGGGCCGCGTCAATCGCGCGTGGCTCGAGACCCTGGCCGCAGACGTCGCTGCGATGCGGGTCCGCGGACAGGAAGTCGTGATCGTCTCCTCCGGCGCCATCGCGCTCGGCCGGCGCCAGCTCGGGCTCGCGCCCGGCAAGCTCAAGCTCGAGGAAAGCCAGGCCGCTGCGGCCGTTGGCCAGATCCGTCTCGCGCACGCGTGGAAGGAAGTGCTCGAGCAGCACGACTGCGCGGTCGCGCAGATGCTGCTGACCTTCGGCGACACGGAAGAGCGCCGTCGCTACCTGAACGCGCGCAGCACGCTCAATACGCTGCTCAGGCTCGGCGCGGTCCCGGTCATCAACGAGAACGACACCGTGGCGACCGCCGAGATTCGCTACGGCGACAACGACCGGCTGGCCGCGCGCGTCGCCCAGATGGCGAGCGCCGACTGCCTCGTGCTGCTCTCCGACGTGGATGGTCTCTATACCGCGGATCCGTCGCGCGATGCGAAGGCGCGCTTCATTGCGGAAGTGACCGGCATCACGCCCGAGATCGAAGCGATGGCCGGCGGTTCCGCGTCCGACGTGGGTTCCGGCGGCATGGCCACCAAGGTGCTCGCCGGCAAGATCGCGGTCGCGGCGGGTTGCAACATGTGCATCACCGCGGGTCGCGAGCAGCATCCGTTGCAGCGCATCGAAGCCGGTGGCCGCTGCACGTGGTTCGTGGCGCAGGCGTCGCCGCAGACCGTACGCAAGCAGTGGATTGCGGGCCTGCTGCAGCCGGCGGGCGTGCTGCACGTCGACGCCGGTGCCGCGAAGGCGCTGCGGGGCGGCAAGAGCCTGCTGCCGGCGGGAGTGACCAAGGTCGAGGGCCGCTTCGACCGTGGCGATGCGGTCATCGTGCGCGACGCGGACGGCGCCGAGATCGCGCGCGGCCTGAGCGCCTATTCGAGCGAGGACGCCCGTCGCGCGAGCGGTCGCCGCAGCCAGGAGCTCGAGGCGATTCTCGGGTATCGTGGTCGCGACGAGCTGATTCACCGCGACGACCTCGTGCTGACGTGACCACCGACGAAGCCATTGCCCAGACCATGCAGCAGCTCGGCCGCGACGCGGTCGCGGCGCAGCGCGTGCTCTCGATCTCGAGCGGTGAGCAGCGCAACCGGGCCCTGCACGCTATCGCTGCATCGCTGCGGCTGCACCAAGCCGCGATTCTCGCGGCCAACGAACGCGACACGAGCGCTGCGACCGCCGCCGGACTCGGGCGCGCGGCACTGGATCGCCTGCAACTCGATGCCGCGCGAATCGAAGCGATGGCGCGTGGGGTTGAGGACATCGCGGCGCTGCCCGATCCGATCGGGACGGTGCTGGCCGAATGGACACGCCCGAACGCACTGCACTTCCAGCGTGTGCGCGTGCCGCTCGGCGTCATCGGCATCATCTACGAAAGCCGACCGAACGTGACCTGCGATGCGGGCGCGTTGTGCCTCAAGTCGGCCAATGCAGCGATCCTGCGCGGGGGCAGCGAGAGCCACCACTCCAGCGTCGCGATCCACGCGTGCCTCGTCGCAGGGGTGAGTGCCGCGGACCTGCCGGCAGCCTGCATCCAGCTCGTGCCCACGACCGATCGCGCCGCCGTCGGCCAGATGCTCGCGGGCATGACCGACTTCATCGACGTGATCGTGCCGCGGGGCGGCAAGAGCCTGATCGCGCGCGTGCAGCAGGAAGCGCGGGTGCCGGTCATCGGGCACCTCGAAGGCCTGTGCCACGTGTATGTCGATCGCGCCGCAAATCTGGAGATGGCGCGCTCGATCGTGCTCAATGCCAAGCTGCGGCGCACCGGAGTCTGCGGTGCAGCCGAGACGTTGCTGGTCGATGCCGCGGCCGCACGCACGCACCTGGCGCCGCTGGTGCGCGAACTGCTCGATGCGGGCTGCGAAGTCCGTGGCGACGCCGCGGCCTGCGCCGTTGATGCGCGCGTGGTCCCCGCAACGGAGGCCGACTGGCACACCGAGTACCTCGACGCGATCATTGCAGTGAAGCTCGTGAACGGCGTGCAAGGCGCGATCGAACACATCGCGAGTTACGGCTCGGACCACACGGATTCGATCGTCACGGACGACGTTGCGACGGCCGAGGCGTTCCTCGCGCGGGTCGACAGCGCAATCGTGCTGCACAACGCGTCGACGCAGTTTGCGGACGGCGGCGAGTTCGGGATGGGTGCGGAGATCGGAATTTCCACCGCTCGTTTCCACGCGCGTGGACCGGTCGGCGTCGAACAGCTGACGAGCTACAAGTACGTCGTGCGGGGCAGCGGCCAGGTTCGCCCCTGATTGCTCAGGCGTCGACGGCGGCGAGTCCGCCGACCAGCGAATAGACGGCCGCGTATCCCCGCGAGCGCAGGTGTCCTGCCAGCGCGAGACTGC
>JAPLSF010000179.1 GCA_026398785.1 Pseudomonadota bacterium
CTCGATCGCTGCGCATCACCACGCGCACATCCGCCTCGGCGAGGGCCCAGACGGACGCGGGCTGCGAGTGAACGTCGAGTTTTCCGCGCTCGATCCGCCTTAAGTCTGTCCTAAGTCACTCGGTCCACGATCACTCCCAGTATCCGCGGTTCGTTCCGCGGCTCACCGCTTGAAGGAGTGAAACTCGTGAAGACCCGCGCCATGATTCGTCATCCGCTGCTCGCGGCTTCCCTCGGCGCAGCCGTCGTTGCGCTGCCGGCCAGCGCGCTCTACCTGTACGGTTCCGACCACACCGCCAAAGCCGAGGGAACGGCCACCGTCGTGGCCAGCGTACCCGCTCCGAGCGCTGCGCCGGGCGTGGCCGGGCTGCCTGATTTCCGGCAGCTGGTGCAGACCTACGGCCCGGCCGTGGTGAACATCAGCGTCCGTTCCACCGTGAAGACCGCCGGACACGGGCGCATGCCGCCGGGCATGGACGAGGACAACCCGTTGTTCCAGTTCATGCCGCACGGCAACGGCGCACCGATGCGCGGCGAGGGCTCCGGTTTCATTGTCAGCGCCGACGGCATCGTCCTCACCAACGCGCACGTCGTGGACGGCGCGCAGAAGGTCACCGTCAAGCTCACGGATCGCCGCGAGTTCGAGGCCAGCGTGATCGGCTCGGACGCGAAGAGCGACGTTGCCGTGCTGAAGATCGACGCGCACAACTTGCCGGTCACCAAGCTCGGTGACCCGCGGACACTGCAGGTAGGCGAGTGGGTCGTGGCCATCGGGTCGCCGTTTGGCCTGGAAAACACCGTCACCGCCGGCATCGTGAGCGCGAAGGGGCGCAGCCTGCCGGACGACACGTACGTCCCGTTCATCCAGACCGACGTCGCGGTAAACCCGGGTAATTCCGGCGGGCCGCTCTTCAACCTGCGCGGCGAAGTGGTCGGCATCAACTCGCAGATCTACAGCCGCTCCGGCGGCTACCAGGGCCTGTCTTTCGCGATCCCGATCGACGTCGCGATGAACGTCAGCAAGCAGTTGCAGACGCAGGGGCACGTGACGCGCGGCAAACTCGGCGTCGGCATCCAGGACGTGGACCAGGCGCTGGCTGAGTCGTTCGGTCTCGACGTGCCGCGCGGCGCGCTCGTCTCCAGCGTGGAAAAGGGCGGCCCGGCCGCGAAGGCTGGACTCCGCGAAGGCGACGTCATCCTCGGATTCGACGGGCAATCGATCGAGTCCGCGGGACAGCTGCCGTCCGCGGTCGCCGCGACGGACCCCGGCAAGACCGTGGCGTTGCAGGTATGGCGGGACCGCGCGAGCCGCGACTTCAAGGTCAATCTCGGCCAGACGACTGACGACAGCGCCGTTGCGGCCAATGCCGACGGCGCCGCCGCCGGGCGTCTCGGCATGATGGTGCGGCCGCTGTCGCCCGAGGAGAAGCAGCAGGCGGAGTTGAGCGACGGCCTCGTCGTCGAAGACGTCGACGGCGCGGCGGCGGAGGCAGGCGTGCGGCCAGGCGATATCGTCATCGCCGCCAACGGCACTTCCGTTAAGAGCGTCGAGCAACTCCGGTCGGTGGTGTCCCAGTCGAAGAGCCATGTCGCCCTGCTGGTGCAACGCGGCGACGCGCGGGTCTTCTTGCCCATCGAACTCGGCTGACGACGCGCAACGGTGGGACTCCAGGCGAGTCCCGCCGCTGCGTAAAGCCTTATGGACGGCGTGTGACTGTTGCGACCCTGGGTGAATGGCGCGCCCGACTGGATTCGAACCAGTGACCCCTGCCTTCGGAGGGCAGTACTCTATCCAGCTGAGCTACGGGCGCGTGACTGACCCCGGAAAAGGGGCGGGAATCATAGCCCCGGGACCCCTGCGCGTCCATTTGGGCCCGGCCGGTGCCCTGGCCGCCTCGCCCTGCCTCGACGCCGCTGGGTACGCCGCAACCAGATCTGCACGTTATACTTCGCGACCCCGTCCAAATTGCCGTCCGGAGTTCGACCGTGAGTGCTGAGCACGATCGCAAGTTTTTCGACACCTTCATGCTGATCCTGGGCATCCTCGCTGCCATCACCATCGGCCTGATGGTGCTCGCGGGCATGATTTCCGACCGGACTTCGAAGCAGTACCACGACCAGGACCCGCGCAAGGTCGAGGAAACCCTCGCACGCATCTCGCCGGTCGCCCGGGTTGCCGTGGCCGGTCAGGACAACTCGGCGCTGGCACCGCCCGCCGCGGCGCCGACGGCAGCAGCCGTCGACCTGCCGGGTGAGCAGGTTTACCAGCAGGTCTGCACGGCATGCCATGGCGCCGCCGTCGCGGGCGCGCCGAAGACGGGTGACAAGGCCGCGTGGGCGCCGCGCGTCGCGCAGGGCATGGACTTGCTGCACAAGCACGCGCTCGAGGGTTACCAGGGCAAGGCGGGCTACATGCCACCGAAGGGTGGCCGCACGGACCTGAGCGACCAGTCGGTCATGAACGCGGTGGATTACCTGGTCAGCCAGGCGAAGTAAGCGTGGCAGCCGCTGTGGCATTCCGGCGTTTCATTCTGGCCATCGCGCTGGCTGCGACCGCAGCCGGCGTCATCGCAGGCTGCGCTTCGCCGCCGCCGAAGCCCGAGACGATGCGCGACCCGAGCGTGAACTTCACGAACTTCAAGACGTTCGGCTGGACGGCGGGTGGCGCGGTGGACGCGGGCGACGCGCCGCTCAATCTGCTAGACGCGAACATCCGCGCTGCGATCGTCGACGTGATGAAGCGCAAGGGCTACGTCGAAGCGCCTGCCGGTACGACCCCGGACCTGCGCATCGCCTATGAAACCGCGCGTGCCGAGAAGATCGAGAACAATCCGGTGCGCGTCGGCATCGGTGTCGGCAGCTGGGGCGGCAACATGGGTGGCTCCGTAAACATGGGCAGTCCGAGTGTCCGCAATTTCACCGAAGGCACGCTCGTCGTGCACGCCATCGACACGGCCCGCAATGCCGAAGTCTGGCAGGGCCGCGTGTCCGGCAAGATGACCAAAGGCAGCGTCGAACCCGCGGCCATCAACCAGGCCGTCGCGCAGGCGATGGCTGATTTTCCGGTGCGATAGCACGGGGAATTTCGAGCCAGGGACGGTTGGTGAGAGCGTTTGTTCCGGGTCTTCTCCGGGCGAGCGGAAAGGCAGACACGCTCGCCCGGGGAAGACCCGCAACGAACGCCTGATCGACCGCGCCTGTGCGACTTCTCGTCAAAGCCCGGGAAGTCGCACGACGCATGCGACGTCGACGCGGTCGCGGCGCATGTGTCGCGACCTGCTCGCGAAGTGCCGAGGGCCTACCGCCCAACGGCAATCGCCTTGCGTAAGTCCTCTCAGTTTGCCTCCGCGAAAACCTGCTCGCAGTTATCGGTCTCGATCCCCGGTATACGAAAAAGTGCTCGCAGCGGGAAACCGCGTTTTTCAACAGAATAGACCCGGAGCGGTCCGTCGGACCTGCGAGAAGCAGACGTTTAAAGCACGTGGTCGTGCGAACGGGAATCGGCGGCCTATGCCATGGCGTTGAGCGCCGCTCAACCATCCTTCGGCACTGCCTAACCGCCGTCCAGCGCCTTCATACGCTGCTCGTCAGCCGCTGCCGAAGGCAATCAACCTTTCGAACATCCAGTAGCTCGCGAGGCCGCCGATCGCATAGGCCGGAACCACCGTTGACCAGCGCGGACTGACCGGACCAGTGAGGCGTCTCAGCAGCGCTGCACCGGCCAGCAACGCGCCGACGAAGATCAGTTGCCCGATCTCCACCCCAACGTTGAAGAAAAGCAGGGCCAGCGGGATGCTGTTCGCTGGCAGACCCACCTCTGCGAGCGCACCAGCAAAGCCGAACCCGTGCAGCAGACCGAAAGAAAGCGCCACGAGCCAGGGCTGCTCTGACGCGAGGCTGCTGCGCCCCTGCTCCCGGCGCAGGATTTCCACCGCGACAAACATGATCGAGAGGGCGATGGCGGCTTCCACCGGTGGGCGTGGCACGGCGATGAAGCCAAGCGTCGCCAGTGCCAGGGTGATCGAATGGGCGACGGTGAAAGCGGTAATTGTGAGCAGCAACTGGCGCCGCCCACGCACCAGCATGACCAGCGCTGCCACGAAAAGCAGGTGGTCAACGCCGCGCAGGATGTGCTCGATCCCAAGCGCGGTGTAACTTACGCTGACCTCCATGGGCCCAGGGCTCGACACCGCCGTGAATACCGGCGAGCCCGGGTTGAGGCGTTCGAGTTGTTCAGTGCCGTCAAGCCGGGCGAGCCGGACGAGGATGTCCGTGCGGTTGAGGTCCAGTCCTTCGAACGTTATCGGCTTATTCTCGATCCCGCCCGGAATCTCGATGGCCCAGTGGATCACTATCGCGCCTTTCGCATACGCGGTTCGCGGCGCGGATGACTCGAGCGTTCGTTGCGGAAAGACGGGCTTCAGCTTCAGGACGGTCCGCTCGTCAAGCGCGGGCACCTTCCAGAGCACGTCGTAGCGGTCCGGGGCGGTCTGGGTGATCTGCAGGTACGAGGGCCTGAAATCGTCAGCGCCCGCAGGCCACGACAGCAATAGCGCCAGCGAGATCAGCAGTGTGCGGATCACTCCGCTTCCTCGACCACAACCTCGTAACGCTCGCGGAGCGCCTGCAGCCGCTCGTCGCGGGCTCGGATGCGACGTTCGTTTTCCCATTCGCGCTGCACGAGAACCCGAACTTCGGCGAGCTGCGGCGGGGCCGCCGCCTTGCGGGCATCGATTCGCACGAGGTGCAAGCCATAGCTGGAGGGAACGGGACCCTCCCAACTGCCCTCGGGCAAACCCGGTAGGGCTCCGGCAAAGTCGGCGCCAAACTCAGCAGCGACCCGATCCATCGCCATGTCCTTCGAACGCAGGGGCAGGAGTGTCGCGCGACCGACCAACTCGGGGCGGATGCCGTCCGCCAAGGCTGCCTTCATAGCAGAGACTCGCGCGGCAATCGCTTTATCGCCG
>JAPLSF010000380.1 GCA_026398785.1 Pseudomonadota bacterium
GGGGTCGCGGAACGCACTGGCCTGGGCATTGCTCCAGACGTCGAGCAACAGCGATCGCATGGGCTCGAGCGTGCCGCAGCAGCCGCGCAGCTCGCCTTCGATCGTCAGCGTGACGAAACTCGCGCGCGGTTCACCAAGCGCCCCGCGTGTGTCGGCCGCCTCCGGTGGCGTAGCCACGACCAGCCCCAGCTTCGCCTCTATGGAAGTCGCGGCAGTTCGCAGCACCGCGTGCCGCGCCGCCGGTTCAAGTTTCATAGAGCGCATAGCTGCCATAGCCCACGACCCGTGACCGATCACCGGCCGTGTCGCCCGAGTTACGCTGCTCGAGCACTTCGACGGTCAGGTCGCGCCGGCGCGCAACCTGCATGAGCCCATTGATTCCGCAGGCACCGCAGGCCTGCTCGTCGGGCAGGTCGCTGCGTCGCTCGACGATCGACCGCGTTGTCTCCGCGTCGAGCTGCCGCGCTTCACTCCAGGTGTGATAGTGACTGAGATCGGAGCTGACCAGCACCAGCGTGTCGGGTCCGCCCCACACCGCGTCGATCACTCGCGCTACCAGCTCTGCGGGCGCGCAGCCGACGGTGACCGGCAGGATGTCGAAATCCTCGAGCACGACCCGCAGGAACGGCAGCTGCACCTCCAGCGAATGCTCCGCCGCGTGCGCCGCATCGGAGATGCCGACCAGCTCGAGTTCGAGCAGGCGCTCGCGACCTGCCACGTCGATCGGCACCTGGCCCAGCGGCGTCGCGAACAAGTCGACTGACGGGACGGCGAGACCGCGCATCGGCACGCGATGGCTCGGGCCGATCATCACGACGTGACGGATGCTCGCGGACCAATCACGCAGCAGCCGATAGGCGAAGCCGGCGACGGGCCCGGAGTACTGGTAGCCCGCGTGCGGCACAATCAGCGCCTTCGGGCGATCCGCCACAGCAGCGCGAGGCGAACACTCGGCAATGTAGCCGTTCACATCGTGTCGCAACTCGTTCGCATTCTCAGGATAGAACAGTCCGGCCACTGCGGGCGGCCGCATCCTTGACTTATCCTTGTCCAGTCTCAACATCCTGGTTCCGTGGAAGTTCGAATACTTCCGTATCTGGTGACGCACTGACGCGAAACCAATATCCCGCCCGAGGACGATGGGCGCCAAGCGTATGAATACCGACCTCTCCGCGACACCCACGCGCTACTGGACGCGCCTCGACGACGGGCGCGTGCAATGCGACGTCTGCCCACGCCGTTGCCGGCTGCACGAAGGTCAGCGCGGGCTGTGCTTCGTGCGCGGCCGCAGCCGCGATGGCATCGAGCTGTACACCTATGGACGTTCCAGCGGCTTCTGCGTGGACCCGATCGAGAAGAAGCCGCTCAACCATTTCCTGCCCGGCTCGTCCGTGCTTTCGTTCGGCACGGCGGGCTGCAACCTGGCCTGCAAGTTCTGCCAGAACTGGGACATGAGCAAATCACGCGAGATGGACACGCTCGCGGATTCGGCTTCGCCGGAAGAACTGGCGGCAACGGCAAGCCGGCTCGGCTGCGCCAGCGTGGCGTTCACCTACAACGACCCGACCGTCTTCATGGAATACGCAATCGACGTCGCGGCAGCCTGCCATGACGCCGGCGTGCGCACCGTGGCCGTCACGGCGGGTTACATCTGTCCGGAGCCGCGGGCCGAGTTCTTTGCGTCGATCGACGCCGCCAACGTGGACCTGAAGGCATTCACCGAGCGCTTCTACCGCAAGCTCTGTGGCGCCGAGCTGGCTCCAGTGCTCGACACACTCGTCTATCTGAAGCGCGAGACCCGCGTCTGGTTCGAAATCACCACGCTGCTGATCCCGGGAGAGAACGACTCGGACGCCGAACTGGACGAGATGACGCAGTGGATCCGCGACAAGCTCGGCCCGGACGTGCCACTGCACTTCTCGGCGTTCCACCCCGACTGGAAAATGAGCGATCACCCCCCGACACCTCCCGCCACGCTCACGCGTGCGCGCGAGATCGCCATGCGCAACGGTGTGCGGTATGTCTATACCGGCAACGTTCACGACCGTACCGGCGGCAGCACCTGGTGCCATCGCTGCCATGCGTTGCTGATCGAACGCGACTGGTACGAGCTCGGCCGCTGGGGCCTCACGGCCGAAGGCTGTTGCGCCGAGTGCGGCGAGAAATTGCCCGGTGTGTTCGCGCCTCGGCCGGGCACCTGGGGATCCAGGCGCCTGCCGGTGCGCCTGCACCGCGCCTGAGCGCGTCGGCGCGCACGCGCCCTACTCCTCTGTGCCCGCAAGGTTCGTGATTCGACCTCTGCCGTCGATCGTGGCGACGACGATCAGTGCGGTCTCCGCATACTGCACGCGATACCTGTATGCACTCGCCGCGTCGCCGGAGTCGCGCTGCACGCGCTCCATACCGAGAGGTGAACCGAGCGCGCGATAGAAATCGTGGCCCTTCGACCACCGTTGCCGCACCTTTTCGACAAACTCCGGGCTCAGGTCCCTGGCGTAGACCTCCGGGTCGAGACGGTGCGAGTAGTAATCGAATAGTTTCCGGGTGAGCAGCGGTTTCGTATCCGGAATCCTTGCGTAGACGAGTCCCGGCACGAACTGCGCCGCAATGTGACTGGCCATCCCGGCTGGATTCGCGTCGTAGCTGTTCGTCAGCACGATCACCGTCACCCGGTCGTCGGGCAATCGCAGGATGTCCGAGCTGAACCCGGCCGTTCCGCCGGAGTGCTCTTGTGCCCGATGGCCACGGACCGGCGACACGAACCATCCAAAGCCGTAGCCACTGGGCGAGCCATCCGCGAGCGCCTGGTTCGCCCACATCTGTGCGTAGCTCTCGATCGCCAGGACCGACTGCGCATCGAGCAGCGCGTTCCACTTGACCAGGTCGCCCGTGGTCGACACGAGATCGCCCGCGCCGCCGACGGCCGTCGGCTGGATCGCATCGCGGTTCACGATTCGGCCATCTTCCAGGGCATATCCGGACGCGCGGCCGGCAATGATTTCTGTCGGAGTGCTGCTGCGCGTTCGCGTCATGCCAGCCGGCCCGAGAATGCGCTGCTCGATCAGGGGCACGTAGGGCACCCCACTGGCTTTCTCGATGATCAGGCCCAGCAAGTAGTAGCCCGTATTGCTGTAATGCCACTGGGCGCCAGGCGAGAAATCGATCGGCTTCGCAGCAGCCGCGGCAAGCAGCTGCTGCGCCGTGGTTGGAGTCCGGTAGGCACCGTAACCCAGGATTTCCTCGAAATCAGGTATTCCCGAGGTGTGGGTCAACAATTGCCGGATCGTCACTTCGCGCCAGGCGGACGGCAGCTCGGGCAGATATGCGGATGCAGGTTCGTTCAGGTTGATCTTGCCCTGCTCGACCAGCGTCATGATCGCGGCCGCGACAAACTGCTTGGTGATGGAGCCGATCTCGAAGACCGTATCGGGCGTGACGGGCACCTGGAGTTCCAGGTCGGCGAAACCGTACCCTTGCAGTTTCACCACGCGTCCGTCCTGCACGACGGCGAGCGACAGGCCGGGCACCTGCTGTCGCCGCATTTGCAACGCGATGTAGTCGTCGGTCGGGTCCGCATGCGCGGTAGCAGCCAGCAGGCCACCGAGGGCAACCAGCACTCCAGCGACCGCGGAGATGCGGCGTTCCAGCGAGAGGGCCAGCCTGCTCACGTTCTTTCTCCTCGACTCTTCACGCGCTAGGGTCGCGTGCTCAGATCAGCCAGGGCCAGGCGCTGCTCGATGCGCCGCGCCCCGCGCTGGTCCACGACGGACAGCGTCACGGTAGTCTCAGCGCCCTGCCAGTCGATGTCGATGAGCCCGAAGTTCGGCTCGCGGATCACGTCGCTCACCCGGTTGGCGTTCGGCGTGGCGGCAGGCCAGACTTCAGTGAGACCGCTCGAGGTGAGGTCCCACAACGTGTAGGGCACGTTGACGTCGAGCTTCGACAGCTCGGCGTAGTGCATATCGCCGCTGAGGAACACCACGCCGTTGGCGCGCTTGCGCCGGATCAGCTCGATCAATCGCTGCTGGTCATGAGCGAACAGCGACCATCCTTCCCAACCGGGAAAATCAGCGAGCACCTGCACGCTCGACCCGATCAAGCGCACGTCGGCCGGCGTTTCGAGTTGCCGCTCGAGCCATTGCCATTGGCGCTCGCCGAGCATCGTTGCCTTGGGGTCGGGATTGCGCGCGTATGGACCCGGCACCTCGAGCCCCTTCTTGTAGCGGGCACGCGCCCAGGATCGGTAGTTGCGAACGCCGGGCTCCGGCTTCACGAGCGGCGTCCGGTTGTAACGCAGGTCGAGCAGAATCACCTGCACGCGCTGGCCCGGTGGACCAAACACGTAGGACGCATACACGCCATCGCGCGCCCGGCGCGGCGAGTCGGCAGGCTCGCCCCAGAAGTCGAGGAAGACCTGTCGCGAAGCTTCCTTCTGCGGATAGTCGCCGCCCGCGTCATCCTCACCGAAATCATGGTCGTCCCAGGTCACGGCGATGGGCGTGGTAGCGCGCAGCTGCGCGAATCCCGGCTGCTGCGCGAACTCTGCGTACTTCGCGCGCAGCACGGCCATGTCGCGGGTGTCGCCGTAGACATTGTCGCCGAGGAACAGGAAAAGCTCGGGCCTCGCGGCGAGTACCGCCTCCCAGATGGGCTGCTCCTTGCCGCCTTCGGCACACGAGCCGAACCCGATCCGCGTGAGCGTGCGGTCGAGCGCGACGTGCGGATCGGACTGCTCGGGCGTGCCGGCACCAATCTCGGCGCGGGCCGTAGGCGCGATGGCGGTCATCGTCAAAGCGCAGGCGATGACGAGCGAGCGGTACAGCCATGGGCGGCGAGATGAAGTGAAGGATTCGGCGTTCAGCATCGGGCGAACCTGCGTTTCGGCGTGCGTCGCCCGGCTAGTAGACCATGCCAGTTTCGGACGGGGCAGGCGTCGCCTGGGAGCCGGCCAGCAAGTTCAGCGTCGCCAATCGTTGACTCTTACGTCAATCAACTGCAAACCGCAGTTGATGCCAAAGTCAATGCCTCGGTTACCTGAGTTGCTGAGCGTGCTGCCCTATCCGTCGACGAGCTCGAAGTCGCCGGGCCTCCACGACTTGTCGAACCACGGCTCGAGCGGCGCGTAGAGGCGCATCAGTGCCGACCAGCTCTTGCCGGGCATGGTCTGCACCCAGTTGCCCTCCTTGCCGGCGGGCGCGGTCGGCGCGAACCAGACGGTGTAAGTGCCATCCGGGTTGGCCAACAGGTCCGGGCTGTTGCTGTCGACGCCGGCGCTCTTCTGGTCGGTCTCCAGCAGGCTGCGGTGCTGACCTGAATAGACGACGAAGGACCAGAACTGCGCGGCGGGGACGGGCGCCGGCATCGTCACGCGGTAGGTCTTGCCACCGTCGAGAAACCGGCCCTGCGCGTCGTGGGCCGTAAACGCGTAGGCCGATCCCTTGCCCACCTCGGAATGCGACATCGCCGGGGTGATGCCCGTGGCCATGTAGTGCATGAAGGTCCGATAGTCGAGCATGAGCTCGCCGTTGCTCATGAAGTCGTGCCGGCCGCCGACGAAGGCCGTGTACCACTGCCGGTCGTCGTAGAAGTAGGGCTCGCGGCCCCGCGGGCGGTAGCTCAGGGCACGCGCCGTCGCATTGCCGACGGCGGCGGCTTCGGTGAGGATCTGCTGCATGCGCGCGTCGGGAGCGAAGGGCTTGCCCTTCTTGATGCCGATGGAGGCCCACAGCCCCACCAGCTCGGGGTTGAACGCCTCGGCCGGCTCGTACTGGACCACGGCGTTGAGCTCCTCGTAGAACGAGAAGTCATTGGCGTGGACTGTGTTGAACTGCACGCCGCTCAAGTCCACGAAGTGCGGCTCGCGCGGGCTCGCCGCTTCCGCCAGCGGATACAAGCGCCAATGCTGCTTGACATGAGCCGCTGTCTTGGCAAGGTCGCCATCGATCACGAAGGCGCGCATCAGCAGCCAGTTGCGGTAGGTGCGCGTCGGGACGACGTGACAGCCGGGCGGGACCTCGCCCTCGTGGCCCGGCGGGACGAACAGGTACTTGCCGCCCTGGCCGCGGTCGGGACCGGTGAAGCCGACGTCGGTGACCCACAGGAAACAGGCGTCATCGACCGGCCCGAGGACCCCGGGCGGAACCTCCATCACCGTCGGCCCGTGCTCGACGTTGATCTCCGCAACGCAATAGACGGTCGTGGTGTTGGGCGTCAGCAAGAGGGTCCGCGCATCGACGAGCTGCTCGGTGATGCCCATGCTGAACGTGCCCATCCCGGCCTGCTTCATGCCCTGGAGGAAGGCGTAAATCGAGGCCGCCGGGCAGCCGGTCAGGAAGGTCTCGACACCCCGCGAGAAGTCGAGCTGGTCATAGACCTTGCGCACCGTCTCGTC
>JAPLSF010000278.1 GCA_026398785.1 Pseudomonadota bacterium
GCACGTGTTGGAATGGCTCGGAGAGCGGGGCGCTTACCGTATCGAGCAGTCTTTGCTCGACGTCGCGCTGGTGGCCATGCAGATCAATCTGGTCAAGGAATCCACCTTGATCCAGGGCGTGGTTCGGCGCGAGGTGCGTAAACTGGTGGCCTGAGAGCGCAAACGTCGGGCTGTGTTCGGGACCCGTGCTCGACTTGATCCTGGCCACAGCTTCCGCTTGGTCCAGGCCGACACCAACGCGCACCATCATCCAGCCAGCACTCCCGTCGCTCCGATCTGCCGATTGACCGGATCGATCAGCACGCCCGGATTGAGAATGCCTTGCGGGTCGGCGACCTGCTTGGCGGCCGACAACATCCGCCGGAAGAGCGGATCCACCTCGCGCTCATAGCCGCTGCGGTGACCGCGACCGACGGCGTGGTGGTGCGTGATGGTTCCGCCATGCGCGACGACGGCCTCGTTGGCGGCGAGCTTGATGTCCCGCCAGGCCGCAAGCGCGCTCGCGACGTTGCCATCTGCAGCGCACGTGGCGAAGGTGAAGTAGGGCGCGGGGCCATCCGGGTACAGGTGCGTGAAGCGGCAGGACAGCCGTGCTTTTTGGCCAGTCGCGCGCGTGATCGCGCGACCGACGTCGTCCTTGACGGACTTGTAGAAAGTCTCGAAGCGATCCCACGTGATCGCCGTCTCGAAGGTGTCCATGATCACGCCCAGGCCGACGGCGGGATCGCGCCAGTACGGCATGCGCATGAAGGCATCGCGCCAGGCACCGGCCGCGCCGGTGCGGTGTTCGACGGAATCCGCGGACGACATCGATCGCGCCACGGCTTCGGCGTCGTAGCGCCCACCGTGACTGTTCACGAGTTCCAGTGCCCGGGCCATCCAGGCCTGCAGCGGATGGTCGTCCGATTCGAAGGCGAGTACTAGGATCGCCGTGCGTCCGTCGCCGACGCCGGCGAACACGGTTTCCGCCGGATCGAGCAGCCGGCAATTGCTTGGATTGAGCCCTGATTGCGCGAGTGCCCGCACGCAGGCGACGGCGGCGAAGTAGTCGTCGAACTGCGCGGAAGCCGAGGCGCGGAATCGCGGTGGCACCTGTACGCGCACCCAGGCTTCGGTGATCACGCCGAGTGTGCCCTCGGAGCCGATGACCAGTCGATCCGGTGCCGGTCCTGCACCGGAACCGGGAAGCCGCCGCGTCTGCATCACGCCGGCAGGCGTCACCATTCGCGTGGCCTCGACGAAGTCGTCGATGTGCGTGTACAGCGTGGCGTAATGACCGCCCGCTCGCGTCGCGATCCACCCACCAAGGGATGAGAATTCAAAACTCTGCGGGAAGTGGCGCAGCGTGAGGCCGTGCGTCTTCAATTGCGCAGCCAGTTCGGGACCAAGGGCCCCCGCCTGGATGCGCGCTGCCCGACTGATCGGGTCCACTTCCAGTACCCGGTTGAGAAGCTCGAGATCGATCGACACGGTGCCTGCGTAGCCGGTGCCAACCGCGGCCTCGACGCCGCCGCAGACGCTGCTGCCACCGCCGTAGGGAATCACGGCGACGTTGCGTGCCTGTGCCCAGTCGAGAATGTCGACGACGGCCTGCTCGTCCTCCGGAAAGGCGACCCAGTCGGGTGCAGACGGCGGTCGGCGCATCCACATGCGGGCGCAGTCGGCGTAGCTCTTGCCCCCGCTGTGGTTGAGGCGGTCGAGCGGCAATGCCGAGAAACTGGTGGCGAGGGTCGCGGGAGGTGCAATGCGAGGCGGCGCAAGGTCGAACTCTTCGACGCGCGGCGCCAGCTTGTCTTCGAAGCGTGCGCCTACGCTTGCCACCATGGCCTGGACGATCGCGTGTTCGCGCGGGTCGAGCGCGGCATCGGCCAGTCCCCAGCCCCAGAAGCGACGTGGCAGCCGGCGTGACAGTGAGGCATTCGCGTTCATGACGGTCCCCGCAGGACGAATGGTGCGGATTCGCTGCGCTTGAGACTACGCCTTCAGTCCCGGTCCGGCGCCCCCAGCGGAAAGTAATGCCGGAACGGCCTGGCCTCGTCGACGGCTCGTGCGAATGCGGGCCACGCGAGCAGACGTGATCGGTACGCCCGTACTGTCGGATAGGCATCTGCGATTGCGTGCACCCAGTCGGCGTAGAAGAGCGACGGCGCGGCCGCGCAATCCGCCAGGCTCAGGTTCTCGCCGGCCGCCCAGGTTCGTCCCTGTAGACGTTGCTCCAGCCAGCCATAGGCCAGGTCGAGTGCGCGCCGTGCTTCCACCATCGCTTCGTCTTTGCGCGCGGTGTCTTGCTTGATCGCTGCGAAGACGGGCTTC
>JAPLSF010000072.1 GCA_026398785.1 Pseudomonadota bacterium
CCCTTCCTGCCCTTCCTATTCCGCTTCCTCGTGCGGCCTGAACGCCGTCACCAGCTCCTGCTGCCTGCGCGGCGGCACCGGATCGTAGTGACTGAGGTCCATCGTGTACGTGCCTTCGCCGCCAGTCAGCGCCTTGAGGCGTGACAGGTAGTCCTGCAGTTCGCCGAGCGGCACGAGCGCCGCGATTTCCGATCGCCCACCCTGCAGCGTGTCCTGGCCGTTGATGCGTGCGCGGCGCGTTGCCAGGTCGCTGCTGACGTCGCCGATCGACGAGGTCGGACAACTGATGACGATGCGCACGACCGGCTCGAGCACGATCGGAGCCGCCTGCTTGATGGCCTCGACGAACGCCTTGCGGCCTGCCGACACGAACGCGACTTCCTTCGAGTCCACCGCGTGATGCTTGCCGTCGTACACGCTCACGCGGATGTCCTGCAGCGTGAAGCCGGCGATCGCGCCTTCGGTCAGCACCTGGCGCACGCCTTTCTCAACCGCGGGGATGAACTGGCCGGGAATCGCGCCACCCACGACGTCGTCGACGAACTCGAAGCCCGCGCCGCGTTCGAGCGGCTCGATGCGCAGGTACACCTCGCCGAACTGGCCGGCGCCGCCCGTCTGCTTCTTGTGCCGGCAGTGGCCTTCGGCCGGACGCGTGATCGTCTCGCGGTAAGGCACTGCGGGCGGGCTCGTCCTGACCGACACACCGTAGCGCTCTGTCAGTCGTTGCAGCATCACGCGCAGGTGCAGGTCGCCGAGGCCGTACAGCACCGTCTCGTTCTGCGCGACGTGATGCTCGATGCGCACGCACGGATCTTCCGACATCAGGCGGTGCAGGCCTTCGGACAGCTTCTGCTCGTCGCCGCGCTTTTCCGTGTGGATTGCGAGCCCGAGCATGGCGGGCGGAAACGTCACCGACTTCAGGTGATGATTGTCTTCGTCGTGCGAGTCGTGCAGCACGGCGTCGAAATGTATCTCGTCGATCTTGGGCACCGCGCAGATGTCACCCGGGATGGCCTGCGTGATCTCGGCGTGGTCCTTGCCCTGCAGCTGGTAGAGGTGCGCGAGCTTGATCGGCTTGCGCGCGTCACCCACCAGTAACTGCGCGCCGGGCCGCACGGTGCCCTGGTGCACGCGGAAGATCCCCATCTTGCCGACGAAGGGATCGATCGTGACCTTGAACACGTGCGCGATGACGTGCTTCCCCGGATCGGGGCTCACCGCCACGCGCTCGGCCGCATCGCCATCGCCTTTCAGGAACGGCGGCGGATTGCCCTCGGCCGGGTTCGGCGCGAGTCGTGCCAGCACGGCCAGCAGCTCGGGGATGCCCGCGCCGGTTTCGGCGGAGCAGAAGCAGATCGGAATCAGGTGGTCTTCACGCAGCGCCTGCTCGAACGGGTCGTGCAGCTGCTCGGCATTCAGCAGCTCCTCGCCCTGTTCCAGGTAGAGCGCCATGAGCTTTTCATCGACTTCGACCACCTGGTCGATGATCTCGGTGTGCGCGGCGGCGACCGTCGAGAAGTCTGTCGCCTTGCCCTGCGACTGGAAGAAACAGTCGACGACCGACGCGCCGCCTTCCGCCGGCAGGTTCAGCGGCAGGCAGCCCTTGCCGAACGCTTCGCGCAGTTCCATCAGTACATGTTCGGTGCGTGCATCGCGCACGTCGATCTTGTTGACGACGATGAGCCGGCACAGGCCCCTCGCCTTGGCGAAATCCATCATACGCTGGGTCATCGGCTCGATGCCGTTGGCGGCGCTCACGACGATCACTGCTGTCTCCACCGCCTCGAGCGCGCTCAGCGTGCGACCGAGAAAGTCGGGGTATCCCGGGGTGTCGATCATGTTGACGCGCCGGCCCTGCGTCTCGAAACCGCAGATGGCGGCATCGAGGGAGTGCAGCAGGGCTTTCTCCTGTGGATCGAAGTCGCAGACCGTCGTGCCACGGGCGAGCGACCCCTTGGACCGGATTGCACCGGACTGCGCGAGCAAGGCTTCGGCCAGCAGCGTCTTGCCCGCGCCGGCTTGGCCCACGAGAGCGATATTGCGAATGTCCTGGGTTGTGTAGGGCATGTCGGGATGCCTCCGTTGCTTATTTGACTCAGTCGATGGTCAAAGCATACGCCCCGAGTCAAGCGATACCACTTCCACTTGCCGGGATTGGCTTCGGGCCTCATTCAAGGTAGAAAGCCGGTACACGCGGCGCCTGTCAGGTGCCTCCAGAAGGATCCGGGGATTACATGACGACGGGCAAGCGAGCCCTGATCGTGGACGATTCACGATCGGCCAGAGTCATCCTGAGCCGGATGCTCGAACAGCAGGGCATGACCGTGGATACGGCCGAGTCGGCCGAGCAGGCGCTCGACTACCTGCAGCGGAGCCGTCCCGACGTCATCTTCATGGATCACCTGATGCCGGGCATGGACGGGTTCCAGGCCGTCCAGACCATCAAGGCCGATCCGCTGACCGCGACGATCCCGCTCATGATGTACACATCGCAGGAAGGCGAGCTGTACGTCAGCCAGGCGCGTGCGCTCGGCGCGGTCGGCGTGCTGCCGAAGACGGTGCGGCCGGTCGACGTGTCGCGGATTCTGTACCAGCTCCACCTGCTGCCGGATCGACGGACTCAGCGCCAGGCACTGTTCCCAGGACCGGCGGCGGCGGCGGCGATAGCAGCCGAAAGCTCGCCCGACGAGGCGGCGATGGCTGCCGCGCTGGCGGCTGCGAACCCTGACGACATCCAGACGGTCGATGCGCTGTCGACCACGGCGACCCGGCGGGCGCTGACGTCGGCACCACTGGCGCCTTCGCCGGCTTCGATGGCCTTCACGCCGGCGCTTGCGTCCGAACTGCAGGCGGGTCTGCGCAACTCCGTCCAGCATCTGGTGAAGGAACAGCTGAACGAGCAGCGGCGGTTCCTGCTCGCCACGTTCGAGGCGTTCGCGCGCCGGCTGACCAGCGAGATGAAGGAGAGCATCGGCAAGATTCCGTCGCCGCCCTCCTTCGAATCGCTCACGCCACAGTCACCGCGCCGCCAGTGGTGGCCGGTCGTGCTAACCGCCCTGTTCGCGGCGGTGCCCGCTGCGGTGCTCGGCTACGTGGCGTGGCAGGCGAACGTGTCCAATGGGCACCTCGCGCGTGAACTCGCCGATTCGCGGGCCGCGGTCGAACGGGCAAAAGCGGCGGCGATGATCGCGGCCGCTGCGGCGAGCGCCGCGGTCACGAGCAACGCATTGCTGGCGGCCCCGTCGGTGGGCGGAGGTGTCGGCGGACCAACCGGGGGCCCCATCGCGACCGAGTACGTGCCTTATGGTGAGGCCCCGCTGGCGGGCAGTCGCCTGGAGCGGCTGCGCTCGCTCGCGTCGATGCTCGAAGCGCAGCAGTTCAAGGGCCGCATCCGCGTCGAGTCCTACGTTGGCGACTTCTGCCTGGGCGGCAACGCGAACGAAGGTTTCGCCCCGGCAGACGTCAACCTGGCGGCGACCAAGTGCGATCTCGTGGGTAATCCCTTCGACGACTCGCTGTCGGTGGCGCAGCGGCAGTCGGTCGACTTCGCTAATTTCGCCGCGACTTTGCGTCGCCGCACCGGAGGCGACATCCAGATCGAAGTCGTCAACGGCGGACGCAGCCAGCCCGTCGCGTATCCCGAGCAGGACGAAAAGACCACGGCCGGCAGCTGGAACACGGTCGCGGCCCAGAACAATCGCGTCGAATTCCACGTCCTGCCCGCCTCATGAGTGCGGCGCGGCTGGTCATCTACGGCGCCACGGGGTACACGGGCGAATTGATCGCGCGCGAAGCGGTTCGCCGCGGACTCCAGCCCGTGCTGGCCGGTCGCAGCGAGGCTGCGGTCGCTGAGTTGGCGCAGGAACTCGGCTGCGACTATCGCATCGCGTCGCTCGATGATCCCGGTGCACTCGATCGCGCACTGCAAGGCGCGACCGTGACGCTGCACTGTGCGGGCCCGTTCTCGGCCACGTCGGCACCGATGGTTGCGGCGTGCCTGCGCCAGCGCAGCCATTACCTCGACATCACTGGCGAAATCGACGTGCTCGAAGCCGTGCATGCGCGTGATCCGGCGGCGCGCCTGGCGGGTGTCGTGTTGTGCCCGGCCACGGGCTTCGACGTGGTTCCAACCGATTGTGTTGCGGCGCGTCTGCAGCAGGAACTGCCCGACGCGACCTACCTGGCGCTGGGTTTCGCCTCGCGCGGCCGGCCGAGTCGAGGCACGCTCAAGACCAGTATCGAAAACCTTGCCCGCGGCGGACGCATCCGCAGCGCAGGGCGAATCACGCCGGTGGCCCACGCCTTCCGTGAGCGTGACATCGATTTCGGCGCAGGCACGCTCACGGCGGTGACGATTCCGTGGGGCGACGTGAGCACCGCCTACTGGACGACCGGCATCGGCAACATCGAGTGCTACATCGCGATGCCCGCCGCCAGCATCGCCAGGTTGAAGCGCCTGAACACGTTTGGCGGGTTGCTGCGGCTCGGTCCGCTGCAGGGACTGCTGCAACGCATGGTGTCCAGGGGTCCGGCGGGGCCGGACGCGGCCGCGCGTGCGGCAAACACGATGCTGGTGTGGGGCGAGGCCCAGGCGCCGAGCGGCGACCGGGTGACGGCGCGGGTTCGCGTCGCCAATGGCTACGACGTCACCGTGCACGCATCGCTCGCGATTGCCCGGCACCTGCTCGACGGCAAGCCCGCCGAGCCCGGTCACCGGACGCCGTCGCAGGTCATGGGCAGCAGCTTCGTCGAGACCCTGCCCGGCTCGAGCCGCATCGAGATCGTCCGCGACCGCGCCTGGAATCCGCAGCCTCCTGCCGCATGAGTGAAACGCCCCGACAGGCCGCCGGCGCATTACTCGACTTCGTGCCGCCCTGGTGGTTGCGGCATCACCACGTGCAGTCGATCTACCCGAGCCTGCCGCTGCGACGGGCGGGGGTCGAGCGGCGTGCGTCCGTGCTGCGCCAGGCGTCGCGCGAACTGATCGTCGATTGCGGCGACGGCGTGCGCTTGCTCGCGCTGGTCGCAACGCAGGTTGACGCGGGACGGCCGCCGTCCGACCGCCTTGCCGTGTTGCTGCATGGTTGGGAGGGGAGTGCGAACTCGTTGTACCTGCTCTCGCTCGGACAGCATCTCTTCGCTGCCGGCTACGACGTCGCGCGCCTCAACCTGCGCGATCACGGCGACAGTCACCATCTCAACGCCGCAATCTTCCATTCGTGCCGCATCGCCGAAGTGGTCGGTGCCGTGCGCGAACTGCAGCGCCAACATCCGGGCAAGCGGCTTGTGCTCGCGGGATTCTCGCTCGGCGGCAACTTCTGCCTGCGGGTCGGGGCACGCGCGGCCGATGCGGGTATCGCTGTCTCGCGCATCGTAGCGGTCTGCCCGGTGCTCGATCCAGAGCACACGTTGGCGCGCCTCGAGTCGGGGTGGGCGCTGTACCGCGAGTACTTCGTGTGGAAATGGCGCCGCTCACTGCGCAAGAAGCGCGAGGCGTGGCCCGACGTGTACCACTCGCTCGACGACATCCTGGAACTGGGCAACCTCACCGAGATGACCCATCGACTGGCATGCGGCTACGGCGGCTTTCCGTCGTTGCCGGAATACCTGCGGGGCTACGCGCTGGTCGGTCGGGCGCTCGAGCCGCTGGAGGCGCTGCGTGACGCACGCGTTCGCATCATCGCGGCGGACGATGACCCGATCATCCCCGCAGCTGACCTCGAGCGCATTGCGCGGCCCTCCGTGCTCGACATCACGCGCACCCGTCACGGCGGGCATTGCGGCTTCTACGATGGCGTCGCCGTGCCGACCTGGGTCGAGCGACAAATCCTCGCGTCGTTCGACTCCGGCTGAGTCCTATGCCGCGCCGGTGCGCGCGGCCATCGCGGCGCGCCACTCATCGAACCGGCCGAGTACGGGATGCGCTCCCGTCGGCGCAAATGACTTTTCGATGGGCACGGGTTGCCAGTCCTGCGGCTGGCCCGCGGCCAGGTAAGCGATGCCGCGAGCCGTCGCTTCGAGAGCCGCGGGTCGTTCCACGGTCATCTGCGTGGCTTCGGCCAGGACTTCACACAGATAGTCGCACACGGCGAGGCCACCGGTGATCGTCAGCCGCTGCAGGGGCGTCGCACGGTGCATGGCAAGCACATTGACGGCGATCAGGAACGCGATGCTCTCGACGACAGCGCCGATCTGCTGCAGCTCAGTCGCGTCAGCCACGATGGTGGTGGGGCCGCCGGCGGCCGCCAGGAATTCGCTCGGGAAATCGGGCAACCAGTAAGGCGCGCCGAGTCCGCCGATTCCGTTCATGAACAGGAGCGGCACGTCACCGCCGGCAAGCGATGCCGACAGCGTCTTCAGCGTGCGCTTGACGTCGACGCCGACACGCTTGCCGAGCCACTCGAGCGCGCCGTAGGCGCCGTTGATCGTACCTTCGTGGCAATAGAGTGCGCCCATGGCATCGTCGGTCCGTGCGTACAGCACGCTCTTCAACAATCCGCGCGGCGCAGGACCCTTACCGTCTCGCAACACGCGTTGCACGAACGCGCCCGTTCCAGCGTTGACGTAAGCAGTGGTCGTCGAGGGTGGGCCGAACGCAAAGACCGCGGCGGACTGGTCCCCGCTGCACGCGAGCAACGGCACACGCCGGGCTGCATCGACGGGGACCGTACCAAAATCGTGCAGGGTGCCGACGCAACGTGGCAGGATCGCAGCCGGGATGCCGAAGGCCTCGAGCAGCGGCGGCGACCAGTCCAGTACCGCGGGGTCGAACAGCAGCGTGCGCGATGCGTTGGCCGGGTCGACGCAGGCTGCGTCCGCCGCGCACAGGCCCTGCGCCAGGAAGCTGGCGAGAGGCCCGATGCAGAGCCGTTCGTCGCGCAAGGCCAGCCGCACTGCGGGCAGCTCGTCCAGGCACCAGCGCATCTTGCTCGCGCCATAGTGCGGCGACAGCGGCAGTCCCGTGAGTTCTCTCACCCACCCGGAGCGCGCGCCCAGGTGTTCATCCAGCCAGGACGCGTTGCGGCGATCCTGCCAGGAGAGCGCGGGGCTCAAGGGTGTCCCGTCGTTGCGGTCCCAACAGCAGATGGTCGAACGCTGCGTGGCGAGTCCGGCCGCGACGATCGGGCGGCCAGCCGCGAGGGGCGATTCCGCGACATCGTGCGCCGCCGTTCGCAGCGACTGCAGCAGTTCGGTCGCATCGTGTTCCACGCGCTCGTCGCCCGTCCTGCGCGTATTGATCGGGACGTGGGCGGTCGCCACTTCACGGCCGAGTGCATCGAACAGGACCGCGCGACTCGACGTGCCACCCTGATCCAGCGCGAGGTACAGCGCACGCGATTCGCCGGGAGGCAGCAGTTCGCGGCGGATCGCGCTCAGTTCGCCGGCGAGCCAGGCGAGGTCATCTTGGGCGTCGCGGGCACTCATGCTCCGGATGCAGCCTCGTCATACTCGGTGCGCAGGCTGCGTACGGCCATCGTCTCGACATACTTCGCACCCAGCTCACGGCAGTGACGTGCGGTTTCGAGGTCGCGCACTTCGTAGATGGCCCAGTCCCACGGCCCCGGCCACAGCTGCTCCGTCGTGGCGGGCACGCGCTCGAGGTTGCAGAAAAGGAATTCAGGCGCGAGCGCAGTGGCTTCGCGCAAGCTGTCCGCGTCGTACCGATCCAGCACCCAGCCGATCCGTGCGCCCGTCATCAGGCGCAGGATCTTGACGGTGGCGAGATCGAACGAAATCAGCACGCAGCGGTTCAGCACGGGCTGCAGCACTTCGCTCACCCGGCGCAGCACGGTTTCGCGGCCGAACTGGCGCAGGCTCGCGCGCTTCACTTCGACAAAGGCAGTGACGCCATCCCAGCCGGCGATCGCGTCCACCGTCTGCGCCAGCGACGGGGCGCAGGTGTGGGCGAAGCGGCCGCCGAGGCGGCTGACCTCGCCGACCGGAATCTCGGCGAGTTGCGACCACGACAGTGAGTGCACGCTCTCGGGACGGTTGCCGACGCGGGCGAGATCGGAATCGTGCAACACGACCGGAACGCGGTCGGCCGTCAGTTGCACGTCGAACTCGACGTGGCGCACGCCTAGTGACACGGCCGATTCCAGTGCCGGCAACGTATTCTCCGGGAACTCGATCGCATTGCCGCGATGCGCGATGATGTCCGGCAGCCGGGTGTCGTTGCTGTTCATTGTTCTCCTCCGTGCACGCGGCTGCGTCCCGGACGCGGAGTTTACTTAATGCGCCCCCCTTTGCGCTTGGCGACAGTGGGGGTGATCGCCGCGCAATGTGCAGAACTTCACATATGGACAGGGCCGGTCACCTCGATGGACGCGTACTGTCACCCGCGCCTCAGGGCGACCACCCTGAATGGCTGCAATTGCTGGGACGGCGCGTTGGCACGCAAGTTGCTAACTCCTACCCCAGGAACACCTGCACACCAAGGCCATGTCCGACACGATCATTCCAGAGGAAGTCCTCGCCCTGCTGTTTCCCGAGCCGGCCTCTGCCGGAAATCCGAGTTCGTCGGTAACGGCTTTCGTCCGCGATCCCCAGGGCGGGTTGATGCTGGCGTCCGTGGTGCCGAGCCGCACCCTGCTCGAGGCGGCCAGGGTCACCGGCCGCTGGAACAGCGGCACGCCGATCCTCGATCCCCAGACCCGCGAAATCATCGGCTACGAACTGGCACCGCTCGCGGTCGCCTGACCGGGCCTGCGTTCTTTCGCGCTGCCGAGCCCCACGGCCGCGTGCGCTATATTCGGCGCTGCGCCCGGCGGCGATCCGCCGCCCCTGACGGGGTATCCATGTGACTTCTTCGCGCCGGACCGGCGACATGACCGGGTCACGACGGGTTCGACTCGGCTGGGTGCGCGGCACGATGCGTCGCATCCGGGCGGACCGGGGCGGCGACGCGTTACCGGTCCTGATCCTGCGAGCCGCGCGGCCCCCCGAAGTCACGTTGCTGCTGCGTGCCGGCTTCGTGCTGTTGCTGGTCGCGTCGGTGTTCCTCGTCTTCCTGCTCGACCGCGACGGCCTCCGGGACCAGATCGACGGCAACGTCTCGGTCTCGGACGTCTTCTACTTCACGATGGTCACCATCACGACCGTCGGCTATGGCGACATCGTCCCGGTCTCCGACCAGGCTCGTCTGATCGACGCGTTCTTCGTCACGCCGGTGCGGATCTTCGTCTGGCTGACGTTCCTGGGCACGGCGTACCAGCTCATCATCCAGCGGCTCATCGAGGAATGGCGCATGTTGCGTTTGCAGCGCGAATTGAAGGACCACGTCATTCTCTGCGGCTACGGTCACAGCGGTTCCATCGCCGCCTCGGAGCTGCTGCTGCGGGGTTGGAACCCCGGGCAGATCGTCGTGATCGACCCGGACCGCGAGGAAGTCACGCGCGCGGCCGACCGCGGCTTCATCGGCCTGCACGGTGATGCGTCGAGCGAGGAAATCCTGCGGGTGGCCGGCGTGCAGCGGGCGCACTCGGTCATCGTCAGTGTCGGTCGTGACGACACCACCGTACTGATCGTCCTGACAGTACGTGCGCTGGCGAACGGGGTGCGCATCATCGCCAGCGTTGCCGAACCGGAGAACGTCAAGATCGTACGCTCGGGCGGTGCCGACGAGATCGTCGCGCCGTCACGCTTCGGCGGCTACCTGATGGCCGATGCGGTCAGCACGCAGGGCACGATCGACTTCGTGTCGGAGTTATTGTCGTACCGCGGGCAGTGCCAGCTGGTCGAACGCGAGGCCCACGCGGAGGAAGTGGGGCGCCTGGCGCGCGAAACCGAGGGCACCGTGATCGTCGAGGTCCGTCGCGGGCAACACCGGTTCGGGTGCTGGAACGATCCGACGCTGCGCATCGAAGCGGGCGATCGCGTCATCGCCATCGATGCCAACGACGGCCGCTGACGCCTGGATCGTTCCCCTGCGATTGGATCCCCTGGCGGACAACCCCACCGTGGGCTGGCTTGCCCGTCCTTCGCCCTGCAGCGTTGCTTCCGCTCTTCTGGGCCAATGAAGGACAATATGAATAAGCAAGCTGCGTGCCAGTTCAAAAGAGCCTGTTGCTTCAGTGACTTGCAGAAAGGACGCTGAGATCTGACCGGCCTGGACTGACACCGCGCGTCACTTTGGTGAAGAATGCCGGCACAAAGCAGCGCGCATGTCGCAGCCAGGCAAGGATACATCCATGACGACACACAGATTCCAGCCAGCGGTGGCGGTCGCCCGGCAGCGTGGCCAGTCGACGGTGGCCTTCCTTGCGCTTGGCGTCGCGCTCGCCCTCGGTCTCGTGCTGGCCGCGTGGATCGTCGCGTCGAGCCTCGAGCGCATCAAGCTGGCGGGCGACAAGATCACGGTGAAGGGCTATGCCGAAGAGAGGGTGCTGTCCGACGCCGGCACCTGGCGCGCGATCGTCAGTGTGCGCGCTCCTGACCTGCCCATGGCTTACCGCAAGCTCGAGGAGGACTCGGTCCGCGTCGTGAAGTACCTCGAGTCGGTCGCGGGGACTGACACCAAGAACCTGCAGCAGGGCACCGTCAATACGCAGACAATCTTCGAGTTCGGCCCCGGCGGCGTGCAGACCGGCCGTGTGCTCGGGTACGAACTCAGCCGGCAGTTCGAGTTTTCGTCGCAGAACGTCGCGCAGATCGGCAGCATCGCGACGGGCGCTGCACGCTTGATCAGCGAAGGCGTTGCGATCAATGCGATGCCGCCGCAGTATTTCTTCACCGACCTCAATGCAGTGAAGGTGCGGTTGATCGGCGCGGCTACCAGGGATTCCCTGCTGCGTGCGCAGCAGTTCGCTGCGAACAGCGGTGTGACGGTCGGGCCATTGCGCTCCGCGTCGCAGGGCGTGTTCCAGATCACGTCGCCCAATTCGACGGAGACGGCCGACTACGGCAGCTACGACACGAGTACCGTGGAGAAGCTGGTCAAAGCCGTGGTCACGGTCGAGTACGCGGTCACGCGTCAGTAGCGTTGCGGCGCGCGCGGAGGGTCAGAACGCGTTGATGCCAGTCAACTCGCGACCGATCGTAAGCTGGTGGATCGTCTCGGTGCCTTCGTACGTGATGACACTCTCGAGGTTTAGCGCGTGCCGGATTGGCACGTACTCGGCGCTGATGCCGGAGCCGCCGAGGATGTCGCGTGCATCGCGCGCGACTTCGATTGCCGCTCGGCAGTTGTTCCACTTTGCAAGCGACACGTGCGAAGGCGACATCAGGCCCTGGTCCTTCAGGCGGCCGAGCTGCAGCGACATGAGTTGCGCCAGCGTGATCTTGCGCGACATCTCGGCGAGGCGGATCTGGATCGCCTGCGTCGCGGCCAGCGGCCGGTTGAACAGGATCCGCGTCTTCGAGTACTCGAGCACTTCCTTCAGGCACGCCTGCGCGGCGCCGATCACGCCCCAGGTGATGCCGTAGCGCGCCTGCGTGAGACACGAGAGCGGTGCCTTGATGCCGCACGTGGTGCCGGGCAGCAGCGCTGCATCGGGCACGATCACGTCATTCAGGAAAATCGCGCCGGTTGCCGACGCACGCAGCGAGAACTTGTTCTCGATCTCCGGCGTCTCGAGGCCTTTCGTGCCCCGGTCCACCAAAAAGCCGCGGATGCCTTCCTCGGCCCGCGCCCAGATGATGAACACGTCGGCGATCGGCGAATTCGTGATCCACATCTTGGCGCCATTCAGCACCCAGTCGCCGCCGCGACGCTTCGCGTGCGTCTTCATGTTGGCCGGGTCCGAACCACCGTGCGGTTCAGTGAGACCGAACGCGCCGATGACTTCACCCTTCGCCATGCGCGGCAGGTAGCGCTGCTTCTGCTCTTCGCTGCCGTAGGTGTAGATCGGGTACATGCAAAGGGACGACTGCACCGACACGAAACTGCGCAGGCCCGAGTCGCCGCGTTCGAGTTCCTGGCAGATGAGGCCGTAGCTCACGGCGTTCATGCCCGCACAGCCGAAGCCTTCGAGCGAGCTGCCGAGCAGGCCGAGCCCCGCAAGTTCACCGACCAGTTCTTGCGGGAACGTGTGGTTCTCGAAGTGCGGCCGGATGATCGGGAGCACGGCGTCGTCAACGAAGCGCGCCACGGAGTCCTGCACCATGCGCTCTTCTTCGGAGAGCGAGGCGCGGACGTCGTACAGGTCGAGCGGATTCAGGGCGTTGGCGGGCACGGGAGCTCCCGGTCGGATGCTTGCTCGGGGGGAAGCGCAATTCTAATGGAAACTGTGGCCCGATAGCCTGCGGCGGCACTATGCTGACCGACCGGACCACACGCCTGAATCTTGAAACTCAGCGGGCCGTAACGGCGGCAGCACGCACCGACGCCATCGAACAAGTATGAACTGTAGATTTATACTCAGCCAATAAATCTAGACCTGTTAATGCACTGTGAAATTTTTTGATCAGGAGTTACCCATGAATCGTTCCGCAAAATCCGGCTTCATCGCGCTGTTTGCCGCTGCCTCGGTGGCTCTGGCGGGGTGCGCGTCGATGGAAGACATGGCCACCAACCCCGACAAGGAAAAGACGCGCAAGGGTGCGGGCTATGGGGCCGCGGCAGGCGCGGTGGTCGGTCTGCTCAGCGCGGGCAACAACCCGTTCAAGTCCGCGATGATCGGGGCGGCCGCGGGCGCGCTCGTCGGCGGGTCTGTGGGCTATTACATGGACAAGCAGGAAGCCAAGCTGCGCCAGCAGATGGCGGGCACGGGCGTCGATGTCGTCCGCAATGGCGACAACATCACGCTCGACATGCCGGGTGGCGTGACGTTCGCATTCAACAGCTCCGACCTGAACTCGCAGTTCTACCCGGTGCTCGACAAGGTGGCCGGCACGCTCAGCGAGTACAACAAGACGGTCATCGAAGTGGCCGGGCACACCGACAGTGTCGGCAGCGACGCCTACAACCAGCAGCTCTCCGAGAAGCGCGCGAACAGCGTGGCGGCGTACCTGTCGAGCCGTGGCGTGGACAGGTCACGAGTGGTGACGGTCGGTGCTGGCGAGGCTCACCCGGTCGCGACGAACGAAACGGAAGAAGGTCGCGCGCAGAATCGCCGCGTCGAAATCACGATCGTGCCGGTGACCGAAGAAGGCGTGCAGAAGGCGAAGCAGGGATAGGGAAGGCCAGGAAGGCCAGGAAGGGCAGGAAGGGCAGGAAGGCCAGGAAGGGGAGGAAGGGGAGGAAGGGCAGGAAGGCCAGGAAGGGCAGGAAGGAGCGAGTTGGAGATGCACTTCCGACTCCCCAACTTCCTCTACTTCCTACCCTTTCTATACTTCCTCTACTTCCTCTGCTTCCCCTACTTCGTCGCCGTCAGGCGACGACGAGCTTCTGCAGCTTCTTGATGGCATTCGCCTCGATCTGGCGAATGCGTTCGGCGGATACGCCGTACTTGTCGGCCAGGTCGTGCAGCGTCGCCTTGGGCTCTTCCATCCAGCGCGCACGCAGGATTTCACGGCTGCGCTGGTCGAGCTGCGTCATCGCCTGCGAAACGCGCTCACCGACGTCATCATCCCATTCCGCGTTTTCGATCGCGACGGCCGGGTCCGAGTCCGGGGCCGGCAGGTACGCCGAAGGGGAATACGACGACGGGTCTTCGTCGTCTGCGTCCGGCGTCGGGTCGAACGAGATGTCGCGCGACGACAGGCGCCGCTCCATCTCGGTCACGTCGTGCTCGGTCACGCCCAGATCGCGCGCAACGGCAGTCGTTTCCGCGGCCGACAGCCAACCCAGGTTCTTCTTGTGCTTGCGCAGGTTGAAGAACAGCTTGCGCTGCGCCTTGGTCGTGGCGACCTTCACCAGATCCAATGCACCGCAAACGAAACGAGGCGCACGCCGACCGCGGGGTCGAAGCGCTTCACCGCCTTCATGAGGCCGACGTTGCCTTCCTGCACCAGGTCGCCCATCGGCAGGCCATAGCCGGCATAACCGCGTGCGATGTGCAGAACGAACCGCAGGTGCGACAGCACGAGCTGGCGCGCCGCGTCGAGGTCGCCATCGCGGTGGTAACGGACGGCAAGTTGCTGTTCGTCCTCGCGGCTCAGGACCGGGATGCGGCTGACCGTGTCGGCGTACGCGTCAAAGCTGCCGATCGGGCCGGCGAGGGCCAGTTCAGCGGGCGTGCGGGGAACGAGGGCGGTGGCCGTAGTCATCGGTTCGAAGTACCTCTCACTACCTGTGTTGGTGGAATATTAGCAGTCCGCGGATTGGAGTGCTAAATGACTTGGAAGTTCCTTATGAAGGGCCGGAAGGGCAGGAAGGACCGGAAGGGCAGGAAGGGCAGGAAGGGCAAGAAGGCCGATCCTTCCCGACCTTCCGCCCCTTCCGCCCCTTCCGGCCCTTCCTCCCCCTTCCCGCCCTTCCTTACTTCGGCTCGATCTCGCGCAGTTCGCGCGTGGCCACGATGAACGAGCCGAGCCAGCCGAGCAGCGCGCCGCCCAGCAGCAGCGCGATCCAGCCAATGACGCCGACGCCCTGCAACTCGAACTGGCTGCCGTACAGACCGGCAATGCGCTGTACCGGTGCGCTCAGCACCGCGACGACGGTGGCGACGATGAGGCCCGCAATGAGCCCGCCGGCCAGCCCGTACCAGACGCCGTTGTAGAGGAACGGCCGGCGCACGAAGGCGTCGCTGCCGCCCACGAGCTTCGTCACTTCGATTTCGCCGCGGCGGTTTTCGATGTCGAGGCGAATCGTGTTGCCGATGATGACCAGGATGCCGAGTGCGAACAGCACGGCTGCCAGAAAGACGCCGCGACGAATCACGTCGAGGATCGCGTTGAAGCGGCTGACCCACTCGGTGTCGAGCTGCACGATATCGACGCCGTCGATCTTCTTGAGCTCGTTCGAGAGCGCCTGCACGCGACTGGCCTCGCGGAACTCGGCATCCGGTCGCACCACGAGCGCGTGCGGCAGCGGGTTGTCCTTGAGGGCATCCAGTGCCGCGCCGAACCCCGAGTTGCGACGGAACTCGGCGAGCGCGGCATCGGCTTCGATCAGCGTGACCTCGTCGACGTCGCGGCGCTGACGGATGCGCTCGGCCGCGCGCTTTGCCTGATCCAGCGACGCGCTCGGCTTCATGTAGACGGAGAT
>JAPLSF010000121.1 GCA_026398785.1 Pseudomonadota bacterium
CGAGACGCTGGCCGCGCTCGGTATGCCCACCGAGATCGTGATGCGGCACCGCACGCCGCAGTTCAACCACGTGTTCTCGGGCGACGGCTACTCGGCCGGCTACTACAGCTACCTGTGGTCGGACACGATCACGGCGGACGCGTGGGAAGCGTTCACCGAAGCCGGGGGCCCGTGGGACAAGGACGTGGCCAAGCGGCTGCGCGACAACGTCTTTGCCGTCGGCAACACGATCGACCCGGCGATCGCCTATCGCCAGTTCCGCGGTCGCGATCCCGGCATCGCGGCATTGATGCGCAAGCGCGGGTTCCCGTTGCCGCCGCCGGCCGCGCCGGCGGCCACAAAGTAGGCGCCTGCCGCGGGGCTAGGGGAAATAGGGGACGCTCACCTATTTCCGGCCAGGCTGTGCCTGGTCGAGGATGAACGCGTACTCCTCCGCCACTTCGTGCAGGTGCTCGAACCGGCCCGACTTGCCGCCGTGGCCGGCCTCCATGTTGATGCGCAGCACCAGCAACCGGTCGTCGGTCTTGAGACGCCGCAGTTTAGCGACCCATTTCGCGGGCTCGTAATACTGCACCTGGCTGTCCCAGAGTCCCGTCGTGACGTACAGCGCCGGATACGCCTGCGCAGTCACGTTGTCGTACGGCGAGTAGCTCAACATGCAGTCGTAGAATGCGCGATCGTGCGGGTCGCCCCACTCGTCGTATTCGTTGGTCGTCAGCGGAATGCTGTCGTCGAGCATGGTGGTCACGATGTCGACGAACGGCACGTGCGCAACGATGCCCCGGTAAAGCTCGGGCGCCATGTTGGCTGCCGCAGCGACGAGCAGGCCGCCGGCGCTGCCGCCGCGCGCGAAGACTCGCTTCCCATCCGCGTATCCTGCTGCGATCAGCCAGCGCGTGGTATCGATGAAATCCTCGAATGAATGTTTCTTCTCGAGCAGCCGTCCCGTTTCGTACCAGCGGCGGCCACGCTCCTGCCCTCCCCGGACCTGCGCGATCGCATAGACGAAGCCGCGGTCGAGCAGCGACAGCAGGCTTGACGAGAACACGGGATCCGAGGAAATGCCGTACGCACCGTAACCGTACTGCAGGAGCGGCGCGCTGCCGTCGCGACGGAACAGGCTGCGGCGGTAGACGATCGCGACGGGCACGCGTTCGCCGTCCCGCGCGGGCACCCACAGGTATTCGGTCTCGTACTGCGACGGATCAAAGTCGCCCAGCACCGGCTCGCGCTTCAACAACACCCGCTCGCCGGTGCGCGTGTCGTAGTCGTACGTGGTGCGGGGCGTGGTGAGCGACGTATAGGTGTAGCGCACGACCTCGCTGTCCACCTCCTCGTTCGCATCGAGCGCCATGCGGTACGCGGGCTCGTCCGAGTCGATGTGGAATTCGCGCGCTCCGTGCCACGGCCGGATACGGATCTTGCGCAGGCCCCCGACTCGCTCCACGATCGCGAGGAAGTTGTCGAACACGTCGAAGCCCGCCACCAGCACGTCGTCCCGGTGCGCGACGAGTTCGCGCCAGCGCTCGCGGCTTCCCACGTCCTCCGCGGAGGCCTCGAGCAGCCGGAAGTTCACCGCCTGCCAGTTGCTGCGGATCACCCAGCGCGCACCGACGTGGTCCACCGAATACTCGTGCCCGCGGCGGCGCGGCAGGAACACCTTGAAGGCGAGCGCCGGATCGTCGAGCGGCGCGTAGCGGACTTCGGTCGTGACGGTGCTGCTCGAGTCGATCAGCAGATACCGCCGATCCTTCGTCAGGCCAACCGACGTGTAGAACGCCTCGTCTTTCTCCTCGTGCACGACCCGATCGTGCACGGGATCGGTACCGAGTTCGTGCACGCGCACGCGCAACCCCAGCAGCGTGACCGGATCCTTTTCGACGTACAGCACGCGACGGTTGTCTGCGGCCCACACGATGCCTTCTTCGATGTTCGGTACAGCGTCAGGCAGCAGTTCACCCGTCACCAGCGACTTGAAACGCAGCGTGTACTGGCGACGGCCGACGGCGTCTTCGGTGAAAGCGAGCAGACGGTTGTCGTGGCTGACTTCGATCGAGCCGACGTCGTAGTAATCGAGCCCGCGCGCGTTCTCGCGCAAATCGAGCAGCACCTGCTCGGGGCCCTCGGCGCTGCCGGAGCGGCGTGCGTAAACAGGATACTCGTCACCGGTGTCGTAGCGATGCAGGTACCAGTAGCCGTTGTCGCGGTAAGGAACGCTGGCGTCGTCCTGGCGGATACGCCCGACGATCTCCTGGTACAACTGGTCTTCGAGCGGCTTGAACGGCGCCGTCATCGCCGCGCGGTACGCGTCCTCGGCGCGCAGGTACTCGAGCACATCGAGCGACGTGCGCGTGTCGTCGCGCAGCCAGTAATAGTCGTCGAGGCGGACGCCGTGCGGCGAAGGGACCTCGTGAGGCCGGATTGCAGCAACCGGTGGCGGGAGCGGTCCCTGGCTCATGGGTAGCGGCTCAAACGCCCGCCGGCCCCATGCGCACCGGATACGTCGGGCGCGCACCCGCCACCTGGTAGTACGGCATCATCTTCGGCGCGAGCGCGCTGAGGCGATCCTGTCGCGTAGCATCGCTTGGGTGCGTGCTCAGCCACTCGGGCGGCGCGCTGCCGCCGACCTTCCCCATCTTCTGCCACAACGTGACGGCGGAGCGCGGGTCGTAGCCCGCCCGGGCGGCGAGTTCGATGCCGATCTGGTCGGCTTCGTTTTCCGCTGTGCGGCTGTTCGGCAGCTTGATCGCAACGGTTGCAGCCGCCGCAGTCATCGCCATCGCCTGGCCCGGCTTGTCCGACAGCAGGCCCGCCGCGAGGATGCCGGCGTTGGCGGCCATCGCCGTCGACATGCGCTCCGCGGTGTGGTTTGCCAGCGCATGCGCGATCTCGTGGCCCATGACCTGCGCGAGTTCGTCATCGGTCGGATCGACCTGCTTGATCAGGCCCGTGTAGAGCGCCATGCGCCCACCCGCCATGCACCAGGCGTTGACGGTCTTCGGATCGTCGATGACCTGCACGCTCCATTGCCACTTCGAGCTGTCGGGCCGCATCTTCACGGCCTGCGCCACGAGGCGCTCGGTGATCACGCTTACGCGCTCAAGAACGCGCGGATCAGTGACGAGCTTGCCCTCTTTCTGGTACTTGCCCATCTCCTGCGCGTATGCCTGCCGCGACGAGCTGATCGCCTGCTGTTCGGAAACGAGCATCAATTGCTTGCGCCCGGTAGGACTGGTCGCACAGGCGGCGACGAGCAGCACGAGCGCAGTGGCGAACAATGGCTTGCGGAAGTTCATCCTGGAACCCTTACCTGCCGAACGAGGTCGGAATGGAGGGGATGATGCCTCGCCGCGCCGCAGGTAGAAAGGCTGCGCAGGCACAGCCCGGTTCGGGGTGAGGTAAGCTCAGTCCTACGGCGCAGCCCGTTGCACGCCGGGAGGCAGTGATGTCGCGGCCAACGCATGCCCGATTGTCCGCCAGCGGTGTAGTCCTCCACGTACGACAGGCAGGAACGGGCCCGGTCGTGCTGCTGCTGCACGGCTTCCCTGATTCGGGCGAGCTCTGGCACGACGTAACGCCACTGCTCGTTGCAGCGGGCTATCGCGTCATCGCACCGGATCTGCGCGGTTTCGGGCAATCAGAAGCGCCAGCGTCGGTCGGCGACTATGCGCTGGGGCACATCGTTGCCGACTTGCGCGTGCTGATCGCCCGGCTCGCGGGCGATGCACCGGTACGCGTGATCGGCCACGATTGGGGCGCCGTCGCGGGCTGGTGCCTCGCGCTGGAACATCCACAACTCGTCCGGTCGCAGGTTGCGCTCTCGGTCGGGCATCCACGCCAATACGCCGTAGCGGGGCTCGAGCAGAAGCTCAAGGGCCTCTACACGCTTGCGTGGCAGGTGCCGGGGGCGGCTGAGCACTGGCTCGCCCAACGCGGCTACGCGGGTCTGCGTGGCTGGGGGCGACAGCACCCGCGGATCGAAGATTGCGTGCAGGACCTGTCGCGGCCGGGCCGCCTCACGGCCGGCCTCAACTGGTATCGGGCCAACCTGCGCCGCGTGCTGTTCGGGCCCTGGGAGAAATGCGCCGTGCCGACGCTCGGCGTCTGGAGCAGCGGCGATCATTTTCTCGCCGAAGACCAGATGCGCGATTCACACCAGCGCATGCAGGCGCCCTGGCGCTACGAGCGCATCGAACGCGCGGGACACTGGTTGCCGCTCGAGCAGCCGGATCGCGTCGCGGAACTCGCGCTGCAGTGGTTCAAGCAGCACCAGGGAAGGGGCTGATCCTGCGGAGGTGCGGTAGTACATTCTGACTACCTCCTTGGAGCACTGCCGATGTCGGCCACCAGCCTGAAGCTTCCCGACGATCTCAAGCGCCGCATTGCGAGGCTCGCCGCCAGTACCGGACAGACGCCGCACGCGTTCGAGGTTGTCGCGGACCACCTGCTACTGTGTCGGGGGGCCGAAGATGGTCGGCGTGAACTGGTGCTGTCTCGCGGCATGTACGGTTACATCGCGAAGTATCGCTGGTTACCGACCGAGGACGTCGTGCTGATTCTGGCGGTCAGGCATCAGCGCGAAGCGGGTTACACCGAAGAGCAGTAGTCGCGTTGCTTTGGAGCGCAGGCAATCGACCGGCGGCTAGGGGTCGATAGTCCCCGCGAATTCTCGGACTTTGGCGAGAGTTCGCACAGGCGTGGTCGGTGAGGGAGTTCGTTCCGGGTTTTCTCCGGGCGGGCGTGTCTGCCTTTCCGCCCGCCCGGATTTTTCACTTTTTTTGGCAAAAATATTATATTAAACCTCTTCTAACTTCTCAACGCCCAGCTTCTTGACTTTCGGGCGCCAAGGTATTCACGCAACGTCGAGAACACGCCACGTGAGATGTCGGCGGACTTGCCCTCTGCCAGCCGGAAGAGCTGGCAGTAGTACCAGGACTGCGCGGCGAAGGCATTGAGGGCCTTGGCGGCGACGCTCTTTCCCTGTGGTGACAGCCACCCGCGCTCTCGCAACCGCAGACGGTCGTCGAGGTCCTCGATGCCGTCCCTCTCCCCGGCCAGCAACTGGCGCGGGAAATCGGGCATCCAGCAAAGCGGCCGCCCGAGCCCGATCACGTCGCAGTCACCCTCGCCCGGCGCAGCGCCAAGCGCGGCTGCCATACCCGCGCGCGTGCGGAAACCGCCGGTGACCATCAACGGCATGCGGGCCACGCGGCGGATCGCCGTCGCGTACTCGAGGAAATACGCTTCACGCGCCCGCGTGCTGCGACGGACGGGCATCGCGTCT